>NZ_JAAHHT010000164.1 GCF_010672085.1 Okeania sp. SIO3I5 | reverse complement strand
ACACGAACCACACGAACCACACCTCCCACACGAACCACACGAACCACACGAACCACACGAACCAACCTCCCACACGAACCAACCTCCCACACGAACCAACCTCCCACACGAACCAACCTCCCACACGAACCAACCTCCCACACTTCCCACCCTCCCCACACCTCCCACACCTCCCCACACCTCCCACACCTCCCACACCTCCCACACTTCCCACACTCTGCTTTTTTCAGCAAACCCTAATTATTCTCATAGGGGAATTGATACCAAAAATTCTGTACCCTTTCCAGGAGTCGAAATACATTTTAAATTTCCCCCATGACGTTCCACAATAATTTGATAACTAATTGCTAAACCTAAACCTGTACCTTTACCTACTGCTTTTGTGGTGTAGAAGGGGTCAAATATGTGCTTTTGCACCGCCTCACTCATACCCATACCATTATCAGCAATCCGAATTATCACTCTTATTTCTGCTTCTATTTCTGTAGTAATAGTAATTTGAGGAAGAGAATTAGTAGATGATTTTCTCTTATGTTCTAGTGCATCAATAGCATTAGCAATAATATTCATAAATACCTGATTCAGTTCACCAGGATAGCATTTAACTTTAGGTAATTGACCGTAATTTTTTACCACTTTAATTTCCAATTGATGGGGTTTAGCTTTGAGATTATTTTGGAGAATCATCAGAGTAGAATCTATCCCTTCATGTATATCTACATTCTTAACTTCTGATTGATCGAGACGAGAAAAATTGTGTAAAGATTCGACAATTTCTTTAATTCTATCTGCCCCTACTTTCATCGAATTTAATAGATTCGGCAAATCTTTAACTAAAAAATCTAACTCTAAATCTTCAATAATATCTATGACTTCATCCACAGGTTCAGGATAATTTTCTTGATAAACTTGAATAACATTTAATAAATTCTGAGCGTATTCTTGAGTATAATCAATATTGCCATAAATAAAGTTAACGGGATTATTAATTTCGTGAGCAACTCCTGCCACTAACTGCCCTAAAGATGACATTTTTTCCGATTGAATTAGTTGAGTTTGAGTGCGTTTTAATTCTGCTAGAGTTTTAGCTAAAGTTTGATTTTTTTCGTTTAATTCTTTGGTGCGTTGCTCGACTTTTTGTTCTAAAGTATCGTAAAGAAAAGCATTTTCTAGAGAAATTGCTGCTTGGGTAGTAATCATTTCTAATAACTCTAATCTGTCAGCAGTAAATGCACCTGTTGTTAAATTATTTTCTAAGTAGATAATACCGATCAGTTTACCTTGTTTGCTAATGGGAGTACATAAGATCGACTTAGGTTGCTGTCGTTTCAAATAGGGATCGTTTACCCATGTTGCTTCTGTAGTCGCGTCATCGAACACCTGAAATTTTTGAGTGCGCCAAACATAGTTAATTAATGCTTGGGGTAATTCTTGAGTTGCTGAAACAGGTAGTTGAGGTCGCTCGAAATTTGGGAGATATTGCTGAGTATCGGTAGGGATACCTGTATCTACAACATGAGTCATTGCTTCGAGGATTAACTGTTGGTCTGGGAGGAGGATGAGAGCGCATTTTTGTGCTCCGGCATTTTCCATCATCAGTTGAATTAAAGTTGAGAGCAAATTTTCTAGCTTCACTTCTCCAGACAGAGTTTGAGAAGCTTTGACTACAGTTCCTAGATCGAGAATATTTTCTCTATTGGAGTTAGAACTATAGGTGTAGCTATTACTGTGGAGCGAGTGTTTGTTTTCAGAAAAAGAAACTAACACTGTCGCGAGTAGTTGTGGATAGCGTTTTTCTAAATCTTTGACTTTGGCGAGTGCTCCCCAATTAACATATCCATAGTATGCTTCGAGTATGTAGGTGCGGGCAACTTTGGTTTTGCCCCACTCTAGATAAAATTTGGCACACAGTTCGTTTGCTAAAGCTGCTTCTTGAATATATTCGTTTTCTGTCGCCAGAGCGATCGCTTGTTCGTAAGCTTCAATAGCTCCTATTTTGTCTCCGAGTATTCTGTGTTTTTCTGCTTCTATTAAATAGTATTTATGGGAGTGGTTAGTAGGTGCGTGTTGTGCCCAGAATTTCATTTTTTCCGCATTTGCAGTTACTTGCTCTAGTATTTGCTTTTGTTCGTCAACTTTAGCATTAGGGTAAAAAGCTAGTTTAGTGAGTGAACTATAAAAGTAATATACTGGAATACAAAATAATCCAGTTACACCGCCAATATATTCTAATCCCAATACTTCATAATATTTTGCTCTCTGAAAATTGCCCAGTAAATAAGATAGAATTAAATCATTAAAATAGATGAGAAATAAAGCAAAATGGTCATTAATATTTTCATAGAAAGGAATAAATTTTTCCTCATTAAAAGCACTTCCTGATAATAATTCAGCATTCTCTGCATCGCCTAGTAAATTGAGAACAGCTTGATGAAAAATTTTGCTATAGTAATAATTATTTTCTTGTTTGAGCAGTTTTATAGAATTGCTATAATTTTCTATTTCTGGCTCCAGTCGATCAAGGGATACCCCTGCTAAGTAAGAGTGAATACTATGGAAAAGAATACAATAAGTACCATACTCCAAATCTCCTGTTTCTAAGCCAATTTTATAAGCATCTAGGAAATGAGGAAGAGTTTGACGAACATGAATTTTCCAGTGTTCTATGCCATCGTAAACCGATTCAAATACTTGAGCTTTCTTGTCTTTACTGTTAAATTTTTCTACCACTTTACAGGCAAGTATACCAAATTTATGCCCAGTATCGATATCTTGTTCTAATCCGCATAAAATTAACCCATAGAAAGCACAAGAAACAGCAAATAATGGAGATATTCCTGACTCTATAGATAAATTAATGGCTGTACAAACAATTAGTGGTAATATCTCTGGTTTGCCCACAAATGCAATCGAAAAAAGTGCTGATAAAATGCGCATTGCTGCTAATTTTTCTGGCTCTTTTAACAATGGCAAATCAATCAATTCTGAGATATTTTTTTCTTTCAAGTTACCTTTAGTTGTTTGTAAATATTCTTGAATATCTGATTGAGTTGGATTTGTGGGAAAGCTAATACCAAGAAGTGACAAAACAGATAAACCAATAGTCAGCGCTTCTTGCAATTTACTCTGAACAATGCCAGCTTGTATTTGAATTTCATAGACTTTTGCTTTATCTAAGAGGTTATTAGCTTTTTCTAAGACAATATCAACTAATTCATCTATTTGCTCAAAGTTACCATACAAATAGTTAGCTTCTGTCGCTGATTCATGTAGTGCTAATGTTAGTTGATATTGAGTTGACCAACTATTTTCAGTTAGTAGACTTATCCCTGTCTGAAAATAAGATATTGCTGTTTTATAAGCTGTTGATACTTTCGCCTTAATTCCTGCTCTTAAATTTAAACTTGCCAACTCTTCCCTAGCATCTTTTTCTGTAATTAATCCCACACCATAATTAAGTTGATTCACAATTTCAAAGATTTTTTCTTCTAGTTCTTCATCCGGCGTATTATTCAACAATAATCTGCCAATTTTTAGATGAGTTTCTTGCTTATTTTGTTTAGGGATTAAACTATAAGCTGCTTGTTGTACCCGGTCATGGAGAAAATGATAAATCGGCGTTTCTAAATCTGTTATTTCTAGCAAATTATCATAGTTTTCTCCCTGATAAAATTTGTAGGTTTCATCTGCTGGTAAAATCAATCCTTCTGATAAACCATTCCATAATTCTAAGGCTGTTTCACTCAGAGATTTTTCATATACAATAGATAAAGTTTCTAAGTCAAACTGATTACTTATACAGGCTGCTAATTTTAATAATTCTTGAGTTGCTAATGGTAGTTTTTTAATTTGGGCAGCCATCAATTCCACTACATCCCCACTTCCTGCTAAGATTTTAATTTCTAGTAAATTGAACAACCATTTCTCCTGTTGATAATTATAAAAAATTAATCCTTCTTTGTAAATAGACTTGATAAACTGAGTGCTAAAAAATGGATTTCCTTCTGTTTTTATATATATCTGTTCTGTGAGTTCTAATGATTCTTCTGGAGCATAATTGATAGTATCAGCTACTAAATTATTCAGAGCTGACTCACTCAAAGGTGACAAGATTATTTGATTAACAATTGCCCCAGTTATTTTAATTTCTTCTACTGTTAATATCAACGGATGCCCAGGATTAACTTCATTGTCTCTGTACGCTCCTATCAATAATAAATAGTTAATATCACTTTTTTCCATTACCAACTTCATCAACTTCAGGGAAGCCAAATCTGCCCATTGTAAATCATCTAAAAATATTACTAAAGGATGCTCCGCTTGAACAAATACAGAGATAAAATTTAAGAATAATAAATTGAACCGATTTTCCGCTGCACTCGGAGATAATTCTGTTGCCAGAGCTTGTTTACCAATCAATAATTCTAATTCCGGAATTACATCAATTATTACCTGTGCTTCTTCTCCTAATTTTTCCTGTAATTTATTAGCTATTGTCTGTAATTTTCTTTCCGGTTCGCTTAAAATTTGCTTAATCAATTCTTGAAAGGCATTTAACCATGCTGACAATGGTATATCTCTTTGAAATTGGTCAAATTTACCCGCAATAAAATAACCTCTTTTTTCTACAATTGGTTTATGAATTTCATTGACTAATGCTGATTTTCCTATTCCAGAAAACCCTCCCACTAACATCAATTCACTTTCAGATTTTTCTTGGTTCGATACTCTGTCAAATGCTGTTAGTAAAACTTCTACTTCTGACTCTCTTCCATATAGTTTTTCGGGGATAATTAAGTAGTTGCTACTGTCTTTTTTTCCCAGGTCAAATACTGTGACTTTCTTAGTATTTTCCCACTTATACTTACATTTTTCTAAATCATGGCGTAATCCGGTTGCTGTTTGATAACGTGCTTCTGGGATTTTAGCCATTAATTTCAACACTATAGAATTAAGGGTTTCTGGTATTTCCGGACTCAATTCTATTAGGGGTTTTGGTTGATGAGCAATATGACAATGAACTAATTCCATTGGATCTTCTGAAGTAAAAGGAACTTGCCCTGTTAATAATTCATAAAATGTAATTCCTAATGAGTATAAATCACTCCGATAATCTATACCTCTATTCATTCGCCCTGTTTGTTCTGGTGAAATATAAGCTAGAGTCCCTTCTAGGGTATTTGGATTTCGTATTTCTGCTGTTTCTTTGGGGAGTTTGCTTGTGGTACTAAAATCTATTAGTTGGATTTGTTTTGTTTGGGGATTAATAATAATATTTTGCGGTTTAATATCTTTATGAATTATTTGAGAATTATGTAATTTTTCTAGGGGATTAATTATTTGTAGAGCTATGTTCAAAAATTGACTTATGTCTATTCCATTTATCCAGTTAGAAAGATGTTGTTGTTGGACATATTTGGCCACAGATATACCACCAAAATCTTCCATTACTAACATTAAACGTTGCTCAAATTTTTCCAGAGCTAGCATTTTTACTACTCCGGGAACGTTCAAGTTTTTCACTAGAGTATAAGCATTGCGATATTGAGTTAAGGAATGGAAATTAGGATAGGGATGGTTAGGCAGTTTCAAGATAACTGATTTTTCGTATAATTCTGCGTAAGCACGATAGACAATTGTGCGATCGCTGCTATAGATTTCTTCTAGGAGTTCATAGTTCAGAATTTTCTTCATTAGTAAATTATTAATAATTAAAGTAATGAATTTCGGCTATTTTAATTATATAAAATCATTACTATTCATATCAAGTATTCATATCAAGTATTCATATCAAGACCTATTCCGAGGTAACCGCTCAATAATCCGGGATAAATCGTTCAATGACAAGTCTCAAATGGAGTAAAATCGTTCTCGAATAGGTATTCCGCCCCAATTTATTGAGCGGTTACATTACCGATCCTCAAAAAGGCCAGCTTTTGTCCAATAATACCAATTTGATAAATGTTTGCTACAAATAGCTATGGTACTTTTTAGGAGTCAACCCAGCCCTAACCCAACCCACCCCTAACCCAACCCAGGAGGGGAATAGGAGGTTAAGTCAGGAGTCCTATGGGAATGGCTTTAATACTATTTTTTAGTTCGTAAATTATCTTTTTGGTCAAAAAGACATCTCCTGTCAAATATTTTTGTCACCCTTACTATTCGTAACATTCTTTTTGAGAAATGGTCTCAAACTGTCTAAATAATCTTCATCATTTGAAGTGAGTATGTTTAGTAAAAAAATTATGACAGATACACAAAAGTGAATTGGTATCAGTAAACTGGATTTGGTATATATAGATATCTCGAAAAATCAAATCAATTCTTATCTATAAATTATCAATTACTTCTCCTTCCAGTTAAGTTTTCCCTGTTCCATTTTTTCTCAAGAGATTCTGAAATGGAAAATTTTTCGACTGTTCCCAATGGAATTCCTACTAGCAAAGTAAAAGCAACAACTGCTACACCATCATTAAATAAACTTTCTCCTTCCATTAGAGTGCCTAACCGTCTACTTGCTCCTAATTCTTTTAATAAAGCTAGAACAGAAATGGGGTCTGTTGCTGATCAACTAGCTCCGACTAATATCAAATCCGGTTGAATAGTTATTGTATAGTTGGGAGTAGGGTAGGGACCTTGCTTGAGCATTAATGCGTTTTCCGTTCCGGAATGCTGCGCTTTCCATGTCGCTCCGCGTTAACGTTTGCTCCGCATTCCCTATATGAAAGTTGTGCTTTAGCTAAACGTCCGTACGGTAGGGACGTTCCATGGAACGTCCCTACGGGAGATTGAATACTGAAGTAATTATAGAATTATCAATATATACTATATAACCGGATTCTATATAAAAAGGCGATCGCGCTTGGGAATGCCAGTGAAAAAATTTCAACCATAAGCAATACCAACCAAGGAAATAATTACACCCACAATAGCAAAAAATCCGTAAGCATTCTACATCGTTAGCTAACCTCTTTCAGAGGAGCTTTGCTAACAGTTATCAACTTCATTTAGCTGAATGCTTACTTAACAATAAAATACCGACTGTTTCTTCTAGTTAAGATAACAGTCGGCAGTTAAACAGATAATTATACTTACTTTAAGCTTCTTTATTTAAGAACTTTTGCAATTGTTGGATAGCTAGAACACCAATGTTGAATACAGCCCAACCACCAGCAGCAAGTATAGGAAATAGAACGATTAACAAGCGAAAATCAAAATCCATTTATTCTCCTCCTCAAGATTTAAAAGTATTGTTCTTTATTTTCTAATGTATCGCAATTTTAATTTTATGTTAAGCTTTCTTATTTAACTTTCTAACTTTTGAATTTTGAATTTTGAATTTATTTTGTAAACCCAATATCAGTACCTTTACCAGCATGAACCAAAGCTAACTTTTCATAACGTTCAGCGTGTTCCAGTAGCTCGGCAACCTCTTGCTCCGAAAGCTCCCTAACTCTTTTTCCAGGTACTCCGACCACGAGAGATGAAGGCGGTACATCCTTCGTCACAATAGACCCAGCTCCAATCATACTACCCGCCCCCACTCGTACACCATTCAAAATTACAGCTCCAATACCAATTAAACAACCTCTTTCTATATAGGCCGAGTGAATCACAGCTCGATGTCCAACCGTTACAGAATCTTCTAATACAGTTTCTATCCCAGGGTCTCCATGCAGCACGGCCCCATCCTGGACATTGGTATGGTCTCCAATAATAATCCCTTCCACATCCCCCCGGACTACAGTTCCATACCAAATACTAGCTCCCGTGCCTACCTCTACTGTTCCCATAACTGTAGCGTTATCTGCGACAAAAGCAGCTTTCGATAAATCTGGAGGAGACCAAAAACAGGGCTGATTTGACATTACTTCGTTAATATTGATTGATATTTGCCTAGTAGTAATTTTATCATCAGAAATTGCCTACTTCATAATTATAAGTATTTAAGTCATCATAGGTTTCTATTAACTATGACAACTCATAACTGATAACTGAAATGACCCAATTTTCTATTGACCCCACTCTCCATTATCCAATATTTGGCCCTGAAATTCAGTGCCCCCATTGTCGCCAGATCATTCCAGCTCTTACCTTGACAGATACTTATTTATGTCCTCGTCATGGGGCCTTTGAAGCTGACCCAAATACTGCTGAATTGTTTCATCTTCACTCTGGCCGTCACTGGCGTCTCTGGAATAATGAGTGGTATCGGCAACATACTCATGCCGATGGTATTAGGTTTGAAATCCATGAGGCTCTCGACCGATTATATACTCAAGGGTATCGGGCAACTCGTGTGATTATTGCTCAAAGATATCGGGAGTTAGTTAGTGCTTATTTGGAACGTAGTACCCCCTGGCGTGCAAATTCAGACTATTGTCAAGCAAGGCTTTATGGTTTGCCTGTAGAATTTAGTCCTGATCCAAAGGATGAAGCTTGTTGGGAAGTAATTAATTTTCAATTGGACAAGGAGGAAGGAGTACCAGTTAGGTATCCCTATTTTCGGTTGTTCGAGTAAGTTTATTTTGACTACCTTTAAGGTGGAAAATAAAGTTTGAAATAAAGTTTGAAATAAAATTTAAAATATTATAGCAGTCAAAGCAAAGATTAGGACATTTCTAAATCCTGTTTGCGGACCATTTCCCTATAAGAAAAACCCTTGTGCCTGTTTACTATTCCCTCACAGGAGTGCGCGTTCCCTCACAGGAGTCAGCATTCCGCAAGCGAGCTATCGGCGACGCGGGGTCGCACCGCTATTCCCTATTCCCTAGCGCTATAAAATAAATGCACCATGCCTCGATTCGGACTGCTAATATTCATAGAGCGATCGCTTTCTATGAAAAATTAGGTTTTACAGTTTGTGAACGCTTTACTACAGGCTATACTTTAGCTTGTTGGATGGAAGGATTAAATGGTAGAATTGAACTAATTCAAATTCCCGAACCTAAGCCTGCACCTGATGCTTTTGGGGATGAAAATTATGTTGGATATTATCATTTATCATTTAATTTGACTGAAAATGTTGCAGATTTACCCGGTTGGTTAAGTTCTTTAAAACAACAATTTGATTCAGCAGTAAGAGAACAACCAGAAATGTTTGAACCGTTAAAAGTTCTCTTAGAACCTACTCAACAAATGATTGGAAATAATGTTTATGAAGTGACTTTTATTGCAGATAGTGATGGTTTACCTCTAGAGTTTATTAGGCAGTTAAATTAATATGGCAATTCTATTTTATTTGTCTATAAAAATTTTACCGCGTTCCCTCTTTTCCGGAGAGGTCTAATAGACATCTTGCCATATTGACACATCATAGAATAATATTCAAATGAAAACTGAATTTAATACAGATGATTAAACAACAATTTCGTAAACTCCATAGAATACTTGCGCCAATAGTTTTTCTGCCATTATTTATGACTGTAATTACAGGAATAGCTTACCGACTCAGTAGAAATTGGTTTGGATTATCCAAAGACCAGGTACATTTTTTAATGGTAATTCACGAAGGTGGATTTCTTGGCGATCAAATTAAACCTTTTTATGTACTATTAGATGGTATCGCTTTAATATGGATGTTAATAACGGGCATCGTTCTCAGCGGTTTATTTATTAAAAAAAGGGAAAAGAAACCAACAGAAAATACAGAATCAAATTGATAAATTATCAATTACTTTTCCCTACTCCCTACTCCCTACTCCTTACTCCCTCTTTATAGGTATTCAATCTATGTTATGCTAAAAATATACTAACTAATTCTTAGTAGAAAAATGTTCTTAATACCTGAATTTTAAGACACCATAATATTGAACAATTTGTACCAAAAGATGAAAATTTTTAGTAATATACTTGCAACTCCAGCAAAACCAAAACCTCGCCCAGTTAAGAAACAACAACGTCGTGGCATAGAAATTAAATCTGAACGAGAAATCGAAATTATGCGACAATCGTGTAAAATTGTGGCAACGGTACTCAAAGAAATTTCTCAAATTGTTAAACCAGGAATGACTACTGCCGATCTAGATGCTTATGCTGAAAAACGGATTCGGGAAATGGGAGCAACTCCAAGTTTTAAAGGTTATCATGGTTTTCCTGGTTCTATTTGTGCTTGTATAAATAATGAAGTTGTACATGGTATTCCTAATAAGAAAAAGGTGATTCGTGTCGGTGATGTTTTAAAAGTAGATACAGGTGCTTATTATCAAGAATTTCATGGTGACTCTTGTATTACTATTGGGGTAGTTGAGGTTGCTCCAGAATCTGCTAAATTAATTCGCGTTGCAGAGGAAGCACTGTATAAAGGTATCGAACAAGTAAAGGCAGGTGCTTATCTTTTAGATATTGCAGGAGCTATTCAGGACTATGTGGAGGCAAATGGTTTTTGCGTGGTTGAAGAATTTACTGGCCATGGCGTGGGGAGAAATTTGCACGAGGAACCTGCGGTATTTAATTTTCGGACTAAGAATTTGCCTAATGTTAAGCTTCGAGCAGGTATGACTTTAGCTATTGAACCTATTCTTAATGCTGGTTCGAGGTTTACTAAGATTTTATCGGATAGGTGGACTGCTGTTACTATTGATAATTCGCTTTCTGCTCAGTTTGAGCATACGGTATTAGTTACAGATACTGGTTATGAAATTTTAACCGAGCGATCCTAGGAGAATAGAAACCAGAAACCAGAAACCGGGTTTGTTTATGCAGATTTCAGTATTATGGGACATCTATAAGACAAACCGAAACCAGAAACCGGGTTTGTTTATGCAGATTTCAGTATTGTGGGATATTTTATAGACAAACCCGGTTTCTTGACAGACTTATATTATGTTCATTGTCTGGTAGGGGTTTGGTCTCTAAACCAGCATTTACCACAAAAATCAATTTTAATCAAGTGTAGTAAACCGTATATTTTTTTCGCTCCATTAATAATAAAAATTAGCTAAATTTAAAAAAAGTAGTAAAGTAACAATAATCTATATGTCTCAAATGATTCAAGCCAAAAATTAGCTAGAGGAAAAATTAAAAATGTCAGGCAAAATATTATTAGTAGATGATGAACCAGGATTACGGGAAGCCGTACAAGCTTATTTAGAAGATAGTGGTTTTCATGTAGATGTTGCTAGTAATGCTAATGAGGGATGGGATATTCTACAGTTACATTTACCTGACTTAGTAATTACTGATATTATGATGCCTCAAGTAGATGGTTATCAATTTCTGCAAAAATTACGGGAGGAACCAAGATTTAAAGCTTTGCCTGTAGTATTTTTGACTGCTAAAGGAATGACTACAGATCGTATTCAGGGTTATCAAGCGGGTTGTGATGCTTATCTTTCTAAACCTTTTGATCCGGAAGAGTTGGTAGCTATTGTGGAAAATTTGTTGGCGCGTCGAGCATCAGCACAAATAACGAATGAAGGGGAAAATACTCCCGATATTGCTGCTTTGGCAAATCAAATTGCAGAAATAAAAGCAATGTTAATGGGAAAGAGCGCGATCGCTCAGACTCCTTCACCGATAAAAATAGATTTGACTCCTAGAGAACAGAGTGTTTTAGATTTAGTAGCTAGAGGGTTAATGAATAAGGAAATTGCTAGGGATCTAAATACGAGTGTTCGGAATGTGGAGAAGTATGTAAGTAGATTATTTACGAAAACTGGCACCAATAGTCGAACGGAGTTGGTTCGCTATGCTTTGGAGCATGGGTTGACAAATTGATTCAAAAAGTGGGGGAGTGGGGGAGTAGAGGAGCGAGGGAGTGAGGGAGTAGGGAGAAGAAGAGTAATTTGTAGGGTGTGTGACGACGGCTTAATTTCAGACTATGAAAGGGATTTAGGAATCCGTCGTAACGCACCATTTTAGATATGTTAGCATTGCTAGACATTTAACTTAGCTTTGGCAAATTTCAATCCCTAATAGGGATTTATTAGTGAAACCAAACATTAAACTCTGGTATTTTTCAGATAGATAATTTTTTGTTTTGTGGCAATCATAATCCTCCTTTAGTTCTAATTTTTTCAAGTTTTTTCCATATAACTAATGTGGGTTTTTGTTATGCTTCTTAATCCGTATATCCGTGGCATAATCCGTGTGAGCAACCCAACCTAAATTTCAGCTTTCGAGAAGTTTTGGTGTTTTTCAGATAGATAAATGACTGTTGACAGATTTAGTCATAATTAAAAATTACTCTCAACACAAATTCACTAATATTCCTGATTAATATCAGTCATAATTCAAAGTACATAATTACACAATTAAAGCTACAGATATGACAGGCAAGATGCCTGTGTTACTGTATTAAAGCTACAGGTATGACAGGCAAGATGCCTGTGTTACTGTTGACAGATTCAGGCATAATTAAAAATTTTTTAGCCACGGGTATGACAGGCAAGATACCTTTATTATATCAGAGATTAAGCCTCCTCGTCATTCCCATTCCCATCGGCGTTTTTCTCCCCAAACCACAATAAATAGCAAAATCAGCTAAAGCATTAATTTGTTTAATTTTCTCAGATTCAATATCTCCAAAAATTCGATATGTCACCTCACCAACAACGCCAATAAATTTACTTCGAGAATCAACAACAATTTCTGTATTAATATTCAGATAACTCGGATGGATAGACTCAAGTGGAATTTGAAAAAATTCCATCCCACTATATTTATCCCAACGATTTAAAAGAGAATTAAAGACACAATCTTTAGTAGGCATCGGGGTATCATAAGTACCTTGTCGAAAACAAGTAGGAGTCGCAAAATTTAAAGTAATAATTCTCTGAGAATCAGAAGCATTTTCATAAATTTCTTGATAAGAAAAAGAACCAACCCAAGGTTGATTAGATTTGGGCGTATTAAGAATACTAATAATGTTTAAATTTGCCGGACCTAAATGCCAAGGTTGTTCAGGATTAATATTTAGCCAAAGTTGAGTTAATTCGCCGAATAAATTATCGTCTAAAAGAGATATACGCCACCAACAATTAGTATTTGCTGGAATATAATTTTTATGTTGCCATTGGAGAGTATAGTCACGACTTTTTGACTCGGGTTTTTTAGTTTGTAAAGGACTGACAGTAAAAGGTTTATTACCAGTAGATTCGTGGAGGCGATCGCCCAATTTTTTATCGACGGAACTAACTAAATTTAAGAACAAAGCATGGAGATGTCTACCTGTTAGGTATCTGCTAGGAATAGGAGATTGAGGTATTAGGTTCAGTACGAGACTATAAGGCATTTATTTAATTAATAATTAATAATTAATAATTACCTCCGGTTAGAACCGAGAGGATTGAATATAAGAAAATCTTTAGAATCAACTGATTTAAAAATATTCATTAATCGATAATGGATAATCGATAATTACCTCTCCCTTTTAGGGAGAGGATTGACCAAGAAGGAAAAGATTTATTTTTTTTCCCTTGAAAGGGGAGGCTTTCAACCTAAATTATTTAATTATTTAATTATTTAATTGTTTAATTATTTCGGTAATAAATGTAGGTTGGGTTGAGGGAGGAAACCCAACAACAATATTTAACCTAACAATAAAAAGGATAATATTTGAGACAAAAATAAATGACATTTTATCAGAGTTAAATTAGATGTTTGGTTTCGGGGTTCCTAAACCAAAACTACATTTTAAATGTTCAAGCAATATTAAAACAATATTCCATATTAGCAGGAATATCTATATTATTAAATCTGTAATATTGCCCTTTGAGTTTGACATTTTTAATTAGACTTACAGGAGGCATATTTACCACATCAGAACTAATCAATCGATGGGAAAACATGACATCCAAAGGATTTCAAGGGAAGGGAAAAGTCAATTCTTTTTCAGCGATCTAAGCTTTTAAATCTAGAGTTTCTTCGACTCTAACTTCTGCTTTACTCATCCACTTTCCCAAACGAATCCATTTTGCTAGTTTTAGCGGTTTTTCATAAATCAGAAAACATTCAAAAATGCTTTCTGGAGCTATTTCTTTATTTCTGCCAAAGCTAGGAAGATTTTTCTGAGTCTTTTGCATTTCAACATGATAATTGTTATTTGCATATTTCCAAGTATTGAGAGTAGTGGAATGGGAAAGCGATCGCCCTGGAGTTACATAGGTTTTTTCCTGATTTAATGGAGTTAAATGTTGCTCGTATTTTGGCAATTGCAAATTCAAGGTTATATTCGCAATCTTCAGTATTCATCAAACCATAATTACGGAGTAATTATCGACCTATTAAAGGTTCTGGAGTAGATTGTTTTTTCTTAAACATACTTAGGCGAATGATAGGATTTTTGTTATTAATTTATGCCCTTACCCTGGCTTTCTTCAACTCTCCATCTGTTTGAAATAAAGGATAAGATTCGGTGATCCGAATTGTCAGGAAGTGAACGTATTTTTCCATTGATTTTTAGGGAATTTTGTCGAGGAAAAATTTTCGAGTCAACAGATTTAAGAAATGTCATTATTTGGGGTTTGCTTTTAAAAGTTTCTTGGTAATGAAAAATTGGGAAGTTGATGAGATTGCTTCGGGAGATTAATTCTGAATTTGACAGATTGACTGCTAAGATTTCCTCTGGCAATGACAGTTTTTGTCGGTTGGGTTGAGTCAAGGAAAATTTTCGAGTCAACAGATTTAAGAAATGTCATTATTTGGGGTTTGCTTTTGAAAGTTTCTTGGTAATGAAAAATTGGGAAGTTGATGAGATTGCTTCGGGAGATTAATTCTGAATTTGACAGATTGACTGCTAAGATTTTCCCCTCGGAATGACAGTTGTTCAATTTATTCCCTATTTTCATATTCACCTTGTGGATATCTGACTAAATTTTAATCAGTTAAACAACCAGCAGTTTTTTGAAAAAAGCCTGGAAACCAACCTAATTATTCAGGTGTTTTAGCAGACTTTTATAATTTATTCTGTTGATAAACTAGAATTATTTATAGTTCTCTATCTGCTAAATTTTTGCGAAGTTTTATTGTCAAATTTCCCTCCCTATCTACGCGAGTTGTTAACTTAATAGTTTCCATGATAAATTTCCTCCTTTTGATTAGATAAATTTGGGATGAGTTGGAAAAAATTATGTTGGGTTTTGATGCCTCAACCAAAATCTATATTTTTACTATCTATGGAAATTAACTTCAGAGTCGCCATGATAAATTTATTCGTTTTGATTAGATAAATTTGGGATGAGTTGGAAAAAATTATGTTGGGTTTCGATGCCTCAAGCAAACCTATATTTTTACTATTTATGGAAATTAACTTGAGAGTCGCCATGATAAATTTCCTCCTTTTAAATAGATAAATTATTGATTACTTCGGGAAGATTATGTTGGGTTTCGTTCCTCAACCCAACCTAAATTTTTAGATTTCTATGGATGAAACTGCTTTGGGAGTTTTAGCGTTAAATTTTACAGATTAACTATGAATATTTTTCTCTCCCAATCAAAGTCATAGTAGATTAGATTTTTCCCCTCAACCAAACAATCAAAATTACTCACTTTCATCATCTACTTGGTTATAATTTTTTTATTTTCTTTGTCATTTTCCAAAGGATAAAGAAACTCGCAAGTATGGCGAATTAAATTAATTTGTCTTCCGGCAAGACGGGCACGATCGCCTGCAAAAGTTTCAGAAAAAACGTCTTTGACAAAATCTTCAGAAAATTCCCAAATTGCCATTCTTTCTTCCTCCCTTTTTTTGAATATCCAACGACCTTCGGCAGTAGAAGCATGAACCCTATCCATTAATTTATAAATCTTGGCAGCTACATTATTAACTAAAGTTTCATTCTGAAAACTTGGGTCGTTATTAAGAATCACATCTTTAGCAAAATCTAGAGGTTTCAACACAGCATTAGTCTGGGGATTATATTTTTTATTTGTCCGAGATAATTTTCGATATAATTCTGTCAGTTTTTGTGGATGATTTAAACTTGATTCTTTTCCCATAATTTCTAATTTATCCTTTTCTCGGTTATATCTAACATTCGGGTCAAAACAAGGATAAAAATAATAAGTATAAAGCTGAATTTTTTCAATCCTGGCAGTTTCGACATTTTGATTTCTTACCCATTTATTTAAGTAGGAAAAAACGTAAAGGGGACTGGTTTCAAAATCTTTGGCAAGTTCCGTTAATTTTCCCCAGTTGACATCGTAACCACCTTTCCCGACTTTGGCATTTACATCTAAATGAATGGCATAAGCAGCAGTCAAAATATTTAGGGGAGCGGGATATTGTTTGCCGTTTTCCTGCCAACCTTCCAAAATATAGTCGAGTCGGAAGCGATCGCCTCTAACCAATGAGCGAAACGTCTGGGGTGCGGTATCCAGAAACAGTGTCTCTTCAAATTCGCTGCTATCGTTAAAAGGTGGGATGGATGACTTAGAGACGACGGTTTTGACATCCAATATCATCGCAAAGGCAAATGCTAACCAACTTGGCATTACCCAAGACTCGGTATCGGTGTTGCCTTTACTGGGTGGCATCGCCATGAAATAAAATGTCAAAGGTTGGTTTTCTGGATAGGAAAGTTTAAAGGTTCGATCTTTTTCGGGTTCGAGATTTTCATCTATTAGGAAAGTATCAACACTTTGATATTTTTCTCTAGTAAAGTTTGCCTGAAAGTCTCGGTCGATAAAATGATTTCTGATGCTAGTATCGAACCTAGTTTTGGCAATGTAGTTATCAGCTTTTTGGAGGAATTGATTTGTTTCGGGGGTGCAGTAATAGGTAGGGTAAAAATATAGATACCGATACTTGCTATTCTCAATTTTTTTTCCCGTCGCTTGAGTTTGATTCATCAAGATTTTACGCAACATCATTTCTCTTCCGGCAATCCTATAAATATTCCGTTTCGCATTTAAATATCCTAAGATTTGTTTATTGGTATAAACCTGGGTAGTGAACAAAAATGCCGATTCCATTTGTTTGGTAACTGAGTAGGAAGAATGGGAAATTTAACAGATTAATTTTCGCCCTCTTCCTGGTTTATTTGCTAACTTATAATTTGACAATTATTGGAAAAAAATTTTGCGGGGGTTGTGGTTATTGATGTTTTTCCAGGTAACATGACTACTTGCTTGACCAAGTCTCGAATATCTTCCCAAATATCGGCAAATTTATATTTTTTTAGTACGGGTTGAATGAGTTGGGAAATATGAGAAATAGTTTTCTGGCAAATTTATTTTACATCCTCAAATCCGGGATGGTTTTTTAAATATTTTGCTGCCAAAAAATACCAGTCGTAAGGTACTCCTCCTGTATTGCCTTTCAATTTTTTTGCTTTGAGACTTTCGTTAATATTTTGTATTTCCCGAATTTGGGAAATGTATGCCGATAGTTCCCAGTATTCGGCGATTCTCTGTACTAATTTTTTGGTTTATAGGTTTGCTAGTAATTCTGGCAAATCTTTATTCTGCTTCCTTGCCTTATCTATATTATTAACAACTTCTCCCCAAATATTCCGAGTCAGCACATCTCCAAATTCGGCAATCCTGTCAATTCTTAAATCGTCGTCAAATCGAAAATTATAATCTGCGGATAAAATCTGCTGTTGCTGAAATTTTACTAAATTATCGCTGCGACTTTTAGCTTTAGATTCTTTATTTGAATGTAAAATTATTAAAGTTGCTTCTAGGGCAACTTCTATTAAACCAACCGTGTCAAAAAATAGGTTGTAATAATCTGCATATTTCATGCCTTTGCCGTCTCTACCAAATCCAGTTTTTCGGAGTCGGAGTTGCTTTGCACAAAGTTCTTTAATTTTACTAACAACCAGTTCCGGTAAATCTGACTCTGAGATAGGTGGAGAATTTTTTTGTATTAGGTAAATAACTCCCGTAGGTAAATAAAGTAATGGCTGATAATAAATTTCTTCCTCAGTATTAATATTTTGATAGGCTGCCATTACGGCGTTATTAACTATATTAGTTAGTACGCCCCTATTTTCGGCGATGCTGTGGTAAGAAAGTTCTAACTTTCCATCACTAAGTTGGTGAATAATATTATGGAGGCTAGAATTTTCCGCATCTTGAGGATGCTTAATAATAGATGAGAGTAAGTCCGCTAAAAGAGTTAGGTTAGATAGACAGATAAGGGAGCGATCGCCCAATTTTGGATTTAAGCCACTTTCGGATAAATTCAAATTAGTATCGTTACGTTTTTGAGTATTGTAGGCAATGAATAATAAGTCTTCTAAATATTCAACCCAACTCTCCGTTTTTTCAGGATTAATCAATTTATCTAAACCCAACAATGGCACCATTACCCGAAAAATTTCTTGATGCTCTGCGATAGAAAGTTTACGAATATCTTGGTCAGGATTTTTGTTGATATCTATATATTTTTCTGGCATTCCCGGAAATAGATCGTATTGAAATTTTTCAAAGTCATGGAGAAGAAAACCAGCGATTAAAATCCGGCGTTTGATTTCTTTATCCCGCGCCATTTCTCGTTTAACTGTCGTATCTAATTCTTCTAATCTTTGAGCAATTAAATTTGCTGGAAATAATCCATTTAAAATGTGAGTATTTAAAGATTGATCGGCAGCATTGTCGCGTCTAACTTTTGCTTTGCCTGCCGCTTCTCGTCGAGAGTCGATTCTATCAAAAAATTTCCCTCCTTTCGCAGTAACGCCAATGGCAAATTTGAGCAGATTAGGTAATACATATTCGGCAAATTCTCTAATTACTAAATCCTCGGAATTTTCAGTAATTATTGCCTCTCGTAAAAGTTGAAGTGTTAGTAATTCTTTGTCAGTAGGTTCGATGTCGCGATTAGTCGGTTCAAAACTCAGACCTAACTATTCATCTTCTAACCAATCGTCATGAGAATCATCAATCGGTTCGGGATTAATATTTTCCTGATTTTCTGTCATATCGAATAAGGATAGCTGTTCAAATTCCTCATCAGATTTTTTCTTTTTTCTAGGCATTATCTACCTCTAATGAATCTATATAATTTGGAATTTTTTTTTATAAATTGGATAATACTGTAATGTCATGCCAATTTCTCCATGCACTACTACTGTGTCAATTTCGTCGTTAAAATGAACTAATCTATTTCTTATACTACCTGACTCTGCCAACCTACTTGATAATTATGGAGAAATAATCCCACATTTTCCCATTTCGATAAAAATCTCAAAATTAGTAGCTCTTGCTTGGTCTAGTCCTAATTCTTTCAGTAAATACCTATTAATGTCGATTGCTCCTTTAAAAATTAGCTGCAACAATCTTTCTACTACTAATTGTTTATCAAAATTACCTAAATATTCTGTCAAAGATATTGATTCAAACCGCTTGATTTTTTCCAAATGACTTGTCATAAAATCTAGTTTAGTAAAAATATTAATTGGTTCAATTTCTGTCATACTCCCCACCTTTGCAAATTTGTTTCAATTTTTTTTTGCTCCTAGTGCTTTACGAATTTCTTTAAGTTCCAAATTGCTCTTTAAAGCTTGTTTCCGAAAATCCTCAAAAAGTCCCGGTTCATATTCATATAATAATTTTCCATCACGGGCAACAAAATGAGAAATTGTTGATGAATAGTTTCTCAATTCTACGACATCTCTGTTATCGCTATTAAGTTTAAAAAAATCTCCTAATTTTTGCGGTATTTCAAACCAAGCAAAGCATTATCTCCTATCATCCTTTTCCGAATTTATTCATCATAAAGTGCTGCAAAATCCCAGTCACTTCTGGCATGAGTATCTCCTCTAGCGTGAGACCCAAATAATACCAACATTTTTAGGTAAGGGATTTTTTCGGATAGTCCGGGAGAGAGTTTTTTTAAGTGGGAAAATGATAGTGTCATTTCATTTATCAGTTATTAGTTAGCTTCCTAGATCAGAACTTTTTTAGGTCATGCTACTCCTAAGCTAATGTTTGCGATAGCTACTGTCAACTTTTTTCTATAAACTTAGATTCTAGACAGTGAAAGTTCCTAAAATAGCCATGGCTAGCCATGGCTATTAGCGGTTTCAAAGTTATAAACCTGTATTCACAACTATATACTGTAAGTGTTTGCCAGTAATACTTTCAGTTAGACAAGTAAATCTTTTTTTAGAAGAACTTTGTAGTCTCCAGTTAGATTAAAAAATTGGGGAAATTGATGGTTTTGCCATTGCATTTCCGAAAATATTATGATACTATTTAACTATAAGGGGTCGTTCGCCCATAAGCATGATTTTTTATTCAACTTCACCAAAATCCCTATTAGGGACTGAAATCTCAAACAACCCATATCTCACTCCCCTTACTCCCCATCCGATAAGCCAAAGTATCCACCAATAGCGCCGACTGCCCAAAAGCAATAGAATAAGGTGGAGTCTGATCGTGAATACTCCCAGAATCAGAAATCCCATAAATCCGAAAGTGCATCGGTAGCTTTAACCGCCTCCGCACCTCCTCCACCGGATGCTCCAACACATAACAAACCAACGTCCTCCGACGTAACCGTTTATTAATATCTCCTATCCAATTATTTTCTGGTTGCCAAACCTCAACCCCTTGCAAAACCTGCACTTTTCCACCAGAAGCAATAGACTCCAACTTCCCCCGATAAGTAAATTTCCAATCTAACCGTTGCTCCCGATAACTCCGCAACTTCATAAACGCCAAACAATACTCAAATCTTCCCTTAGCGATCGCTTCCCCAGTCTTTTCCATCGTCTCATCCAACAACCGCAAAAAATCTTTTTTAGTCATTGATTCAATTTCCAAATTACTCAAAATTCCAGGTAATTCGTAAGTCTTAAACCTATCCAAATTATTAGTTTCTGTTAGATCGTAAATTCCACATTGCAACCCACTTGCACCTCGAAAACTACAAGCATCTTCAACTATAGAATTTCCTCTTTTATTTCCTGATAATTCTTGCCATTCCTTATGCCAATCTTTAATATTACCCGCACCTTTCCTAAACTTGTTTGAAATACCAATTTACAAGCATCCTAAAATGCTTTTCGACTACCAGAATATTGCCGTTAAAGCTTTCCCAAATCCCAACCAATTTTCACAGACTGCACCGCTCCCCACTTCTGATAATAACCGTCAAAATTATTAATTTTTCGATAATTTTCCCGAATCATTTCATGGAAAAACGGGCGATTATAAACACCCCCAGATTCCAAAGGTAGAGACTCAAATTAAAATAATATTTCCACTAAAAAATTAGGAATTAAAGCATAAGCAGTAAAATTATTAAACCTAATAAAATTCCCTTCTTTTTCATAACCATCATGTCGCCTCAACCGCCCCAAACGTTGAATAAAATTACCTGAATCTGCCGACTCAAACAGCAAAAAATTAATTTTAAAATCTACTCCCACATCAATAGTGCTAGTACCAATAACCAAGTCAGCAGCAAGAGATTTTTCCTTAGTTTCTCTCCCAGATAATCCTGTATTTTATCCTACTTTCAAACCATTTTTGGCAAATATTTATTGATATAAATGTCTCAAACGTTTCACCGCAGCAATTGAATTTAAAAGAATCGCGCCTTTAGTTCCAGGATTATTTTGAAAATGCTTTCTCACCAATTCAACATTTTCTTTCCGCCAAATTTCTGATGCTTTAGACTTAGCTTCTAGAGAGATAAAATTGAGAGATATTTCCCGCGATACCTGTCTAAAATTTTGCGATTCTAATTCTTGTACCTCCTCTTTATTCTCAGGAAATAGATATTTATTTTCTGATCAAGGATTTATTTGCCGAAACCGAAAATTTTCGGTTGTGCATCAATAAAGTGTGGGAAACGCCCTAGTATGCCGGGCCAATATAATCTAAAAGCACTGATATATCAAGGTTGAGGGCACTTGGGGAGCGAAAAAAGTGCAAATTTTTTAGCCTTTAAGACTAAAAATTTAGGACGGGTGGCAGACACTTCCCAAAAAGATACAGGTACAATTATTCCTCCTACTTCCCACACTTCCCACACTTCCCACACTTCCCACACTTCCCACACTTCCCACACTTCCCACACTTCCCACACTTCCCACACTTCCCACACTTCCCACACTTCC
>NZ_JAAHHT010000163.1:5562-22073 GCF_010672085.1 Okeania sp. SIO3I5 | reverse complement strand
GTCTCCCAACCAAAACAAAAATTCGACTCGCTTGACAGATTTTTTCCGAAATTTTCGGTCTGCCAACTCAAGGAAAAATCTGATTCAGTCGTCAGATTTTCTCCTAAATTTTCAGTTTCCCAATCAAGACCAAAATCCGATTCGCTTGACAGATTTTTTCCTAAAGTTTCAGTCTCCCAACCAAAACAAAAATTCGACTCGCTTGACAGATTTTTTCCGAAATTTTCGGTCTGCCAACTCAAGGAAAAATCTGATTCAGTCGTCAGATTTTCTCCTAAATTTTCAGTTTCCCAATCAATACTAAAATCTGATTCAGTCGTCAGATTTTCTCCTAAAGTTTCAGTCTCCCAACCAAAACAAAAATTCGACTCGCTTGACAGATTTTCCCCTAAATTTTCAGTCTCTCAAATCAAACAAAAATCTGATTCGCTTGCCAGATTTTTTCGTAAAGTTTCAGTCTCCCAACGAAAACAAAAATTCGACTTGCTTGACAGATTTTTTCCGAAATTTTCGGTCTGCCAACTCCAGGAAAAATCTGATTCAGTCGCCAGATTTTCTCCTAAATTTTCAGTTTCCCAATCAAGACTAAAATCCGATTCGCTTGCCAGATTTTTTCGACTCGCTTGACAGATTTTTTCCGAAATTTTCGGTCTGCCAACTCAAGGAAAAATTTGATTCACTTATCAGATTTTCTCCTAGAGTTTCCGTCTCCCAAGCCAAACAAAAATCTGATTCATTTGCCAGATTTTATTGTATGCTATAGTTAATAATATTTCTTGAAAATATGTAAATAAAAATGGCTAATTTAAAATTAAGACGCTCGGAGAATATTAGTGGCGATATATTCGTTGATAATACCTGTATAGACTGCAATACTTGTCGCTGGATGTCACCAGAAATTTTTCATCGAAATGGAGAAAAATCAGCAGTTTATCATCAACCTACAAACGAAAAAGAAAGACTAACAGCAATGCAAGCTTTATTATCTTG
This sequence comes from Okeania sp. SIO3I5, assembly GCF_010672085.1. GTDB lineage: Bacteria > Cyanobacteriota > Cyanobacteriia > Cyanobacteriales > Microcoleaceae > Trichodesmium. Next base: position 21,083 of record NZ_JAAHHT010000163.1, on the reverse strand, counting down.
TCCGACAAATTCTATCGGTACAGTTGAAACTCCAAAAGACATTAAAAATGTTCAAAAAACTTTCCCAATTTTAGTCGAAGATAACGTTTATCATTGCGGTTATCATTCAGAAAAATCTTTCGGTGCTGCTAGTTATTTTATTGTCATAAAAGAGGGAAATATTTTAGTAGACTCCCCTCAATTTTTAACTCCATTAGTAAAACGTTTAGAAGCAATGGGAGGAATTAAATATATGTATTTGACTCATAAAGACGATGTAGCAGATCATCAAAAATTTCGAGAATATTTTAATTGCGATCGCATCCTCCATATTGACGATATTTCCCCAGACACCAAAGATGTAGAAATAAAATTAACTGGTACAGATCCAATTTCCCTAACCCCAGATTTATTAATTATTCCTGTGACTGGTCATACTAAAGGTCATACAGTTTTACTTTACCAAAAATTTTTATTTACAGGGGATCATTTAGCATGGTCTAATAAACTAAATCAACTTTATGCTTTTCGTCGCCACTGTTGGTATTCTTGGTCAGAACAAATTATCTCTATGAGTAAATTAATTAGTTATAATTTTGAGTGGGTATTACCTGGTCATGGTCATCGTTATTATGCTGATACAAAAACTATGCAGAAAGAGTTACAAAAGTGTATTGTTTGGATGGAAAAATCTTGAGCTAAATTACATTAGGATAAAAAAAATAAATCAATTTTTTCCCTACTCTCTACTCCCTCTTTTTTTGAATTTCTTGATCAAAATTTAGGTTAGAAATCATCCTTTTTGTCAAAGAGACATCTTCTGAAAATTCTTTTTCTCACTATTACTATTCGTAAAATTCTTTTTTCAAATTGGTATTACACCTCACAAAAGGTTGATTAATTCTAGAATTTATGATATATAGTATAGGATTTGTGCTAAAATACAAAAGTAAACAAAATTAAGTATCTGAGAACCTTTGAAGTAGTAGTCATAAAAGGCTACTCTTGGTTCACAAAAATTACAGAGACTAATTACTTTGGCATCAGAAAAAAGAGCAAAAATCTAAATAATAGGAGGATGAAACATCAATGACGCAAGTGATACTAGGAGAAAACGAAGGAATTGAATCTGCATTACGTCGATTTAAACGACAAGTTTCTCAAGCAGGAATATTCCCAGATATGAAAAAACATCGTCACTTTGAAACGCCGATTGAAAAAAAGAAGCGTAAAGCAATGGCATTACAAAAGCAAAGGAAGAGACGTTCTCGCTTTTAATTATCTAAACATTTAGCCATCAGCTATTAGCCATCAGTTATTAACTTAAATTCTTAGTCAGAAGTAAAATCGGTATTGATAGTATTGAGGAAAAATTGAATGTAAATGTATGAATCGGGAGCTATATTGTTAATCTCAGCATTTGTTTTATTTCCATCATACCTGAGAGCTGACTAGCTAATAGCTGAATGTTGACTAAAATATTTCAAATTAATTAGCACTAACTTTAATTACTAACTAACCAATTTTTACTAAATTTAATACAAATTTAATTACTAAATTAAACCTTATATTTTTAGAGAGAAAAAATTATGGCTGTAGAGGAGTTAGAAATTGATATTGCCCCTTTTATTGATCACTCCTTATTAACTATCACCGCTACTCCAGAGGAAGTGTCAAAATTTTGTACTGAAGCTGACAAATTTCGGTTTCCGTCAGTTTGCGTATACCCTTGTTATGTGCAACAAGCAGTAGATTTACTCCATAACAAAAATCCGACTATTTGTACTGTAATAAATTTCCCTACAGGTACAACGACAAGTAAAACAAAATTATATGAAGCTTTAGAAGCAGCAGAAAATGGAGCTTCAGAATTAGATGTGATGGTTAATTTGACTCATATTAAAACAGGACAAACTAACGAACTACATCGAGAAATAGCTGAAATATGTGAAGAAACTGGTAAAACAGTTAAAGCTATTCTAGAAATGGCACTATTAACCGAAGAGGAAAAGCGGTTAGCGATAGAAGTTTTGATGGATGCGGGTGTAGGTTTTATTGTTACAAATACTGGATGGTATGGTGGAGCAACAGTGGCAGATGTAAAATTGCTCAAAGAAATAACTAAAGCTAATGTTGGGATTAAAGCTGCAGGAGGAATTAAAACTTATGAGCAAGCAGCAAATTTAATTTTAGCTGGTGCAACTAGATTAGGTACATCTCGTGGTTTAGAATTACTAAAAAGTCAAAATTAGTAGGGGTTTGCTCTCCAAACCCTTACTTAATTATTAGACAAGTTTAATATTTTTATAAAGCTATAATTATTATGCCAGCTACACCAGAAAGTATCCACGCTTTTCTTAACTATTGTCGAGAATATATTAGTGGTAAAGAAAGAAGCGATGGTCAGTTATTTTTAGATAGATTTTTTCAAGCATTTGGATATGAAGGTTTAAAAGAAGCAGGTGCTAAATGTGAAGAGGTAGTTCCTGATGGTAGTCGCAAGGGAAAAACAGGATTTGCCGATTTATTTTGGCCGCGTCAAAATAGAGCTTCGGTATTAGTTGAAATGAAATCTAAACAGATAAAAAATCTCCACAAACATTACGGTCAAGCTTGGGAATATGCTAGAAATTTAACCCCACAACCAAAATATGTAATTCTCTGTAATTTTGAAGAATTTTGGATTTATGATTTTGACAAATTAGTTGATACTCCTATTGATATTATTCCCTTAGTAGAATTGCCCGAACGTTTGAATGCTTTTACCTTTATGGAGCATCGTTTAATTATTCCTAGTTTTCGTAATTCTCAAGTTGTAGAAGTGACAAAAAGAGCAGCTCAAAGAATGGGGGAATTATTTCAGAAACTTAAAGCTAGAAGTGGGAGTAATTTTACTGTCGAAGAAGCGCAAAGATTTGTCTTGCAATCTGTCTTAGCAATGTTTGCTCAATGGCGAGGTTTATTACCAGAAAATATATTTACTAATTGTATTCAAAAATGTCTAGAAGGAGAAAGCACTTATGACATTTTATCCGGTCGTTTATTCCAAGAAATGAATAATCCTGGAATTACGAAAGTTGGTATGTGTAAAGGTGTAGATTTTTTCAACGGCGGATTATTTGCGACTATTCCTCAAATTGAATTACGTCGAGAAGAATTAGAATATTTAAAAGCTTCAGCGCAGGAAGATTGGGGTAAAGTTCGACCTGCAATTTTTGGTAATATTTTTCAAAGTACGATGGATGAAAAAGAACGTCATGCAGGAGGGATTCACTTTACTTCAGAAAATGACATTATGAAAATAATTCGACCGACGATTAGCAAATTTTGGGAAGACAAAATTGAGGCAGCTAATACTGTTAAAGAATTAGAATTTCTCAAAACAGAAATGCGAAATTATCAAGTTCTTGACCCTGCTTGTGGTTCGGGAAATTTTCTCTATATGGCTTATCAAGAATTGAAACTTTCCGAACAGTTACTACTAGATAAATTAGCCGAAATTTCTCAATCATCTCAGTCATCTGAGTTAGAAAAGGGGTTTGTTACGCCCTTACAATTTTATGGCATAGACAATAATTCTTTTGCCGTGGAACTAGCACGAGTAACATTAACTATTGCTCGTAAAGTTGCTATTGATAAACTAGAGATAAATGAAACAGTTTTACCTTTAGATACCCTCAACAAAAATATTGTTTGTAAGGATGCTTTATTTAGTAAATGGCCTCAAGTAAATGCAATTATTGGCAACCCTCCTTTTCAGTCTAAAAATAAAATGCAGGTCGAATTAGGTCGTAGTTATCTGAATAAATTAAGAGAGAAATATTCAGAAGTTCCAGGGAGAGCAGATTATTGTGTTTATTGGTTTAGAAAAAGCCACGATGAATTACCAGAAAATGGTCGTGCTGGTTTAGTAGGAACTAATACAATACGGCAAAATTATTCTCGGGAAGGAGGGTTAGATTATATTATTAATTCCGGCACTATTACGGAAGCTGTTTCCAGTCAACCTTGGTCTGGAGATGCCGTAGTTCATGTTTCAATTGTTAATTGGGTGAAGGGAAAAGTAACTGGCAAAAAGAAGCTTTACAGTCAAATTGGGGATAAAGAAAATAACCCTTGGGAAATGGTTGAACTAGACTATATTAATTCTGCTCTTTCTACAGGATTTGATGTTACTCAAGCTAAACAATTAAAGGTTAATTCTGATTCCCAAAGTTGTTATCAAGGGCAAAGTCACGGACACGAAGGTTTTTTATTAACTCCTGAAGAAGCAACAGAAATGATTGCTAGTTCCCGCCAAAATTCTGAGGTAATTTTTCCTTATTTAACTGGGGATAATTTATTGTCAAGTATTCCACCACAACCCCAGCGATATGTCATAGATTTTCACCCACGAGAAATAGACGCAGCTAAAAAATATAAACTGCCATTTCAAAGAGTCAAAGAATTAGTTTTACCTACAAGAGAATCAGCAGCAGAAACAGAAATTAAACGGAATGAAACAGCTCGCAAAAAAAATCCTAAAGCCAAAATTAATAGACATCATCAAAACTTTCTAGCTAAGTGGTGGTTGCTTTCTTATCCCAGACCAGAATTAATCAGCGAAATTGAAAAGTTATCTCGATATATTGTTTGTAGTAGAGTCACAAAAAGACCGATATTTGAATTTATTAATTCTGCTATTCGACCTAGTGATGCTTTACAAGTTTTCCCACTATCTGACGACTATTCTTTTGGTATTTTACAATCAAGTATTCATTGGCTTTGGTTTACAGAACGTTGTTCTACCTTAAAGGGTGATTTCCGCTACACATCTAATAGTGTATTTGATACATTTCCCTGGCCGCAAAATCCTACTTCAGAACAAGTTATTAATGTGGCAAGTGCAGCCGTAGAATTAATAAAAGTTCGTCGTCAAATTATGGATAAAAATCAAATTAGCTTGAGAGAAATTTATCAAAATTTAGAACAAACAGAAAATACAAAATTAGACCAAGCACAGGAAAATCTCAATTGTAAAGTACGTTCTGCTTATGGTATAAAAAATAATGAGGAACCTCTAAAATTTCTATTTGAACTTAACTTAGAAGTAGCCAACCGAGAAGCAAACAATCAATCAGTTACTGCCCCAGGAATGCCACCTTTGATAACAAAAAATAGTTAATTAATTAGTAATAGTCCAGTAGCAGACTAAACAGATAAACTGTCCGAAATATGCTGTAACTGATATATGGCCAAATTATACAAAGCAATAGGAATAAACCTCAAAGCCATACCTCTAGGAGAATCAGACCGTTTATTAACCATCCTAACCCCAGAATATGGTTTAATTCGAGTAGTAGCTCCCGGAGTCAGAAAACAAAAATCCAAACTGGGGGGTAGAACTGAACTATTTGTCGTAAATCAACTATTAATATCCAAAGGGCGATCGCTCGACAGAATAAACCAAGCAGAAACCATAGCATCCTACACTCGCCTTAGTAAAAACCTGGGAAAATTAGCAGCAGGTCAATACTTAGCAGAATTAGTCCTTCATCAAGCTCTCAGCGAACATCCTCAAACCGAGCTTTTCTATCTACTAAACGAACACTTGGAACGTATAGAACAACTACAACATAAAACTGACCGACTCTGGCATACCCAACTCATAGCATACCTCGCTCATGGGATATATCATTTACTCGCCATAGAAGGAATAGCACCCCAAGTCCAAATGTGTTGTGCTACAGGAAATCAATTACAGCCAAACCTTAATGATTCTGACTGGCAAGTTGGGTTTAGTATAGATGCAGGAGGAATTATAAAAATTGATGATACTTCTGTTGTACAATCTTCCTACCAAAACTTATCCGACCTAAAATTTAGTACCAAAATCAATACTTTGCTCAATGCTAATCAACTTTCACTACTTCAGCAGCTACCACAACCTCAACTTCAGGCTATAGCTAAACTTACTTCCCATCAAGACTGGGTAAAAGTAGAACAACTTTTAAGAAAATATACCCAATATCATTTAGGTTATTCTATCCGCTCTGCGGAATTAATAGATACTTATTTAGAATCTATAAATTTGTAAGATTTTCTCCTAAAGATTTAGTCTTAAAACTCAAACGCAAAGAGATTATATTTAAAAATTTTATCCGAGAAGTTGATTCTCAAAACTCAAAGAAAAAGAGATGATATTTGCAGATTTTATCCGAGAAGTTGATTCTCCAACACCAAACAAAAAGAAATTATATTTGCAGATTTTATCCGAGAAATTTAGTCTCAAAACCCAAACAAAAAGAAATTATATTTGAAAATTTTATCCGATAAATTTAGTCTCAAAACCCAAATAAAAAGAGATGATATTTGCAGATTTTATCTGAGAAGTTGATTCTCCAACACCAAACAAAAAGAAATTATATTTGCAGATTTTATCCGAGAAATTTAGTCTCAAAACCCAAATAAAAAGAGATGATATTTGCAGATTTTATCTGAGAAGTTGATTCTCCAACACCAAACAAAAAGAAATTATATTTGCAGATTTTATCCGAGAAATTTAGTCTCAAAACCCAAACAAAAAGAGATGATATTTGCAGATTTTATCTGAGAAGTTGATTCTCCAACACCAAACAAAAAGAAATTATATTTGCAGATTTTATCCGAGAAATTTAGTCTGAAAACTCAAACAAAAAGAGATGATATTTGCAGATTTTATCCGAGAAGTTGATTCTCAAAAGCCAAACAAAAAAAGATGATATTTGAAAATTTTATCCGAGAAGTTGATTCTCAAAAGCCAAACGCAAAGAGATGATATTTGCAGATTTTATCCGAGAAGTTGATTCTCAAAAGCCAAACAAAAAAAAGATGATATTTGAAAATTTTATCCGAGAAGTTGATTCTCAAAAACTAAACGCAAAGAGATGATATTTGCAGATTTTATCCGAGAAGTTGATTCTCAAAAGCCAAACAAAAAAAGATGATATTTGCAGATTTTATCCTAAATATTTAGTCTGAAAACACAAACAAAAAGAGATGATATTTGCAGATTTTATCCTAAATATTTAGTCTGAAAACCCAAACAAAAAGAGATGATATTTGCAGATTTTATCCGAGAAGTTGATTCTCAAAAACCAAACGCAAAGAGATGATATTTGAAAATTTTATCCGAGAAATTTATTCTCAAAACTCAAACAAAAAGAGATGATATTTGAAAATTTTATCCGAGAAATTTATTCTCAAAACTCAAACAAAAAGAGATGATATTTGAAAATTTTATCCGAGAAATTTATTCTCAAAAACCAAACAAAAAGAGATGATATTTGCAGACTTTATCCGAGAAATTTATTCTCAAAACCCAAACAAAAATCAGATTGGGAAACAAAACCTCTACAGTTTTTTTCACAAATCATTTAAAATTACCATATATCTCCTTATCCTTTAATAAAAAATGCAATTATCTGATTCAGATTTAACAAAAAAACTAAAACAACAAAACCCACCTAATATAAAACCTATTTCCGCAGCATCCCTGACAGATAAAGAACCCGAACGTGGACTTTTACCAGTCCTCAAAAATGGTAAATTCCTAATCCTCTGGAGCGGCCAAGTATTTTCCCAACTAGCAGACAAAGTTTACTTGGTACTAATGATTGCCATTATTGCCAATCAATTCCAAGCAGCAGACCAAACCATAAGTGGATGGGTTTCAGCAATTATGATTGCCTTTACCATTCCCGCAGTATTATTTGGAGCTGGAGCAGGTGTCTATGTAGATAGGTGGCCAAAAAAACAAGTTTTAGTTACAACAAATATTGTCAGAGGTGCTTTGGTTCTAATTTTGCCAATAGTATTGTGGCTATCCAATAATTTTAATCTAGGCAACTTACCTTTAGGATTTTGCCTAATGTTATTTTTGACTTTTTTAGTTTCTACTCTGACTCAATTTTTTGCCCCTGCCGAACAAGCCGTCATTCCTTTAATAGTAGAAAAGCGACATCTACTTTCGGCGAATTCTCTCTACACCACTACAATGATGGCTTCTGTAATAATTGGCTTTGCAGTAGGAGATCCTTTATTAGAATTTGCCGATAGTTTAGTAGCAAAAATTGGTTTTGGAGAATCTCTAGGTAAAGAATTAGTTGTAGGAGGAAGTTACGCGATCGCTGGCTTACTATTAATCTTACTCAAAACTGGGGAACAGAAAAGTTTGAGTGACAAAGAACAACCCCATATTTTGGCAGACTTGCAAGATGGCTTGCGTTACCTGAAAAATCATCATCCAGTTCGTAATGCCATTATTCAGCAAATAGTTTTATTTTCGATTTTTGCAGCTTTGGCAGTTTTGGCGGTACGTTTGGCAGAAATTATTCCAGGCATGGAAGCTGAAGAGTTTGGGTTATTATTAGCTGCTGCGGGAGTAGGTTTGGGTATTGGTGCTGGAATAGTAGGTCAACTCGGACATTGGTTATCTCATTTCCAACTTAGTTTGCTCGGATCTATAGGAATGGCAGTTTCTTTAGTAGGTTTATCTATATTTAATCAAGAGTTTTGGGCAGTTATGGGTTTGATTGGTATTTTAGGAATGTTTGGTGCAGTTGTTGGAGTGCCAATGCAAACTACGGTTCAAGCTGAAACTCCTGAAGAAATGCGGGGAAAGGTTTTTGGTCTTCAGAATAATGCTGTTAATATTGCTCTAAGTTTACCTTTGGCTTTAGCGGGAGTGATGGAAACTTTTTTGGGTTTACCAAAAGTTTTATTGGGGTTAGCAGGAGTGGTAATAGTAGCAGGAATATTTTTTAGTTTAGGAAATAGGGAATAGTTCTTACCAACTCCAGTAGTGGAATGACACAGCTAAAACTGTGCAGAACGCTTTTTTCCTATAGTTCCTTTTATAGAAAGGTTGGAGCGTTTTTTGTAATCCAACATTTAGGTGTGTCCGTCTGGTAGGAAATTTTTACTATTCATCATCTCTGCCTGGGTGCTTCAGACAATGAATTGATTATTGCTCTATACGCAATAGTCGGAAATTTTTACTACTCATCTCCTCTGCTGGGATGCTTCAGACAATGAATCTATTATTGCTTTATACACAATAGTCGGAAATTTTTACTATCCATCATCTCTGCCTGAGTGCTTCAGAAAATGAATCTATTATTGCTCTATACGCAATAGTCGGAAATTTTTACTATTCATCATCTCTGCCGGGGTGCTTCAGAAAATGAATCTATTATTGCTCTATACGCAATAGTCGGAAATTTTTACTATTCATCATCTCTGCCGGGGTGCTTCAGCAAATGAATCTATTATTGCTCTATACGCAATAGTCGGAAATTTTTACTATTCATCATCTCTGCCGGGGTGCTTCAGCAAATGAATCTATTATTGCTCTATACGCAATAGTCGGAAATTTTTACTATTCATCATCTCTGCCGGGGTGCTTCAGCAAATGAATCTATTATTGCTCTATACGCAATAGTCGGAAATTTTTACTATTCATCACCTCTGCCGGGGTGCTTCATAAAATGAATTGATTATTGCTCTATACGCAATAAAAGATAAACATTTAATTATCCCATATAGCTGTAAATACGTCAAATCAGCATATAGGTAACTTAGAAAAATTAGATCGTCATCCCTAAATCAAAATGAAGCGATCGCCTATCTAAACAACCAAATCATCAGTATTTCAGGCTGTAAAATCTTTTTAGGCAATAAAACTCCTTCGGATTATTCTATCACGGAAAAGCTGAAACTATTGAAATTCTGTTAGCTATTTCCAGAAATTTTGCCATTTTTTATCAGAGATTGATGACAAAATTGAAAAATTTAAAACTAAAAGTAGAAATTGATAATTAAAACTTTTAACTGAAGCGATCGCTAAAACAAAAAATATTGACAAAAAAAATTCTATATCCCCTGACTCCTGACTCCTGACTCCTGACTCCTGACTAATAGATAGACTTATCTAACTTTTGAGATGGCAGATGGTATTATTTACGAACCGAAACCTTTTTTGTCTGTTATAAGGCTTACATCAAGAAACCCAGTTTTAGGAGAAATCATTGTTTTTAACAAAAGACATCTACAAAAAACTGGGTCTCTGGGTTCCCCTGGGTAAGTCCTGTGTTTAACGATAAAATCCCTCAATGAAAATATCTGCCTATTTGTCTGAATGCATATTGCTTGGCTTGGAAAAAAATATCCCTTCTGTGGCAACGTCACCTACTCTAGAGAAATAACCAACGCTCTATTGGATAGAGGCTATCAGGTAAGCTTCCTCCACTTTGCGACTGAAGATACTAAACTTGACAAATGGCCAGAGTTTCACGAAGTATCTCTACCTTGCATCTATAAATCTCAGGGTTTCACCATACCTACTCTTAAATCTAGCAAAGTCTTAAGTCAGGCTCTACAGAAACTTGAGCCAGATATTGTTCACGCATCTCTTACCCTCTCTCCCCTAGATTTTCTACTGCCGGAAATTTGTGAAGAATTGAACATTCCCTTAGTAGCAACTTTTCATGCCCAGTTTGACAGTAAACCACGGAATATTAAATCAGGAACCCAATTTTTAGCTTATCAATTCTATGCTCCTTTTCTGGCAAATTATGACCGAGTAATTATTTTTTCAGAAATACAGAAAGACTTATTAACGAAATTGGGGGTTCCTAGCAAAAAAGTCGCAGTTATTCCTAATGGAGTAGATGTGGATAAATATTCTCCTGGTGTCTCTAATTTGAAGACTGAGTTAAATGCTAGCCGTGTGTTTCTATATTTAGGTCGTATTTCCACAGAGAAAAATGTTGAATCTCTACTTAAAGCTTGGAAACATTCGGATATGGGTAATGATAGTTGTTTAGCGATCGTTGGAGATGGGCCATTAGCTCCTTCTTTGCAAATGTTTTATGGGGATGTTAAGGGAGTGAGTTGGTTTGGGTATGTGAGTGACGAGCAACGACGGATAGAAATTTTGCGTGGAGCTGATGTATTTATTTTGCCTTCTTTGGTAGAGGGTTTGTCTTTGGCTTTATTGGAGGCAATGTCTTCTGGTTTAGCTTGTGTTGCTACGGATGCGGGTGCTGATGGTGAGGTGTTGGAAAAGGGAGCGGGCATAATTTTAAATACTCATAATGTGACTAGCCAATTACAAACTTTATTGCCTGTATTTAGGGATCATCCTGAGTTAAATATTCTTTTGGGGCAAAAAGCTCGGCAAAGGGTTTTGGAGCGTTACACTCTAAGTCGAAATATTACTCAATTGGAAATGCTTTATGCTGAAGTTGTCAGAGAAAGAAATCCTTTAAGTAGTTTGATTTAAGGAAGAAGGCTTTGGTTATCTAGGAAAAAAGGAAGAAGGAAAATTTTCATCATCCGGCGGGGAGCTTCAGTAAATGAAATAGCTATTTCTCTTTATGTATGGAGAAGAGAAAAATTTTCACCATCCGGCGCGGAAGCTTCAGCAAATGAAATAGCTATTTCTCTTTATGTATGGAGAAGAGAAAAATTTTTACTATCCGGCGCGGGAGCTTCAGTCAATGAAACGACTATTTCTCTTTTCTCTTTAATGTATAGATATAGAGAAGAGAAAATTTTCATCATCCGACGCGGGAGCTTCAGAAAATGAAATAGCTATTTCTCTTTATGTATGGAGAAGAGAAAAATTTTTACTATCCGGCGCGGGAGCTTCAGTCAATGAAACGACTATTTCTCTTTAATGTATAGATATAGAGAAGAGAAAATTTTCATCATCCGACGCGGGAGCTTCAGCAAATGAAACAGCTATTTCTCTTTATGTATGGAGAAGAGAAGAGAAAAATTTTCAGCATCCGGCGCGGGAGCTTCAGCAAATGAAATAGCTATTTCTCTTTATGTATGGAGAAGAGAAAAATTTTTACTATCCGGCGCGGGAGCTTCAGTCAATGAAACGACTATTTCTCTTTTTTCTTTAATGTATAGATATAGAGAAGAGAAAATTTTCATCATCCGACGCGGGAGCTTCAGCAAATGAAACAGCTATTTCTCTTTATGTATGGAGAAGAGAAAAATTTTCAGCATCCGGCGCGGGAGCTTCAGCAAATGAAATAGCTATTTCTCTTTATGTATGGAGAAGAGAAAAATTTTTACTATCCGGCGCGGGAGCTTCAGTCAATGAAACGACTATTTCTCTTTCTATTTCTCTTTAATGTATAGATATAGAGAAGAGAAAAATTTTTACTATCCAGCGCGGGAGCTTCAGTCAATGAAACGACTATTTCTCTTTAATGTATAGAGAAGAGAAAATTTTCAGCATCCGACGCGGAAACTTCAGCAAATGAAACAGCTATTTCTCTTTATGTATGGAGAAGAGAAAAATTTTCAGCATCCGGCGCGGGAGCTTCAGTCAATGAAATAGCTATTTCTCTTTATGTATGGAGAAGAGAAAAATTTTTACTATCCAGCGCGGGAGCTTCAACAAATGAAACGACTATCTCTCTATTAACTCTATTAAGTATTGGAATTGGAAAGGAAAAATTTTCAGCATCCGGCGCGGGAGCTTTAGCAAATGAAAGAGCTATTTCTCTTTAATGTATAGAGAAGAGAAAAATTTTCAGCATCCGGCGCGGGAGCTTCAGCAAATGAAACGGCTATTTCTCTATCCGCATGGGAAAGAGAAAAATTTTCAGCCGTTGCCTCCGGGAGCTTCAGCAAATGAAAAAAATCTCACGCCAAAGGATTTTTCCTTGCATCCCCACAATAAAAAACTAATGAAAACTAGGACGATGCATAATTAAACTCATAAACTCTTGACGAGTTTTCACATCATCAGCAAAAACACCACGCATAGCGCTAGTAGTTGTCCAAGAACCAGGTTTTTCTACTCCACGCATAACCATACACATATGAGTTGCTTCAACAACAACAGCAACACCCATAGGTTTAAGTAATCCTTGAAGTGCATCAGCTATTTGTGCTGTTAGACGTTCCTGTACCTGTAAACGTCGGGCATACATTTCACAAATTCGAGCAATTTTTGATAGTCCAATTACCTTTCCATCAGGAATATATGCTACATGAGCCCGGCCAATAATAGGCAAAATATGATGCTCACAAGAGCTAAAAAGATCGATATCTCGAACTAAAACCATCTCTGAGGCATTTTCATTAAAAATAGCTCCATTCAGCAATTCATCAAGAGATTGATGATAACCTGAAGTAAGATATTTTAGCGCTTTTACCACCCGCTTAGGAGTATCCAATAATCCTTCCCGATCCGGATTTTCTCCTAATCCTATTAATAAAGTTCTCACCGCTTGAATCATTTCAGCTTCTGAAACAGGAGGCTGAGATTTTGTTTTCAACTCATTATTCAATTCATTAGTAGAAACAAAATCTGGAACTGTTGGTAAAGTCATAATTGAAAGGCTTTAAGCTTAATATTTGTGATGGAACATTTTCACAGATATTTTCCCACATAAAGTTCAGATTAACTATGAGGATTATTATCTGTATTTCTCTGAGAATCGCCACTCTTAATTTATCACACAGTTAGACAATTTGTTAAACTTTGTTGAATCATTAATGGATTCAAATCTCGTCCAATCAAGACCAACTGATTTGTCGGAGTAGTTAACCATTCCTCTACTTGCAGATCATACCGTTTACCACTCAATTGAAATATATGTTTTGATTCACTTTCTTGAAACCAAAGAATCCCTTTTGCTCTAAATATATTCTCAGGTAATTCCTCTAGAAAATTATGTTGAAATTTGAGCATTGAAAAAGGTCTTTCACTTCGGAATGAAATAGATGTAAAACCATCATTTATCAGATGATTTTGAGTTTTTCTTTGTAGTTCATACTGATAATTTTTATCTTCTATCAAATAAGGTTGAAGCTTAGATAAATTTACATCTAGAATTAAATAGAACGGTATCTTGCTGTACTCACTTCTCAAAATCCTAGCTGCATTATTTACAGTTTTAATATAAGACTCTAAATCATCTACTCGATCTTGAGATACTAAATCTGTTTTATTTAATAAAATAATATCCCCATAAACAATCTGTTTAATAGCTGCCTCACTATCAAAATGGTCTGGTGTAAAATTTTCACAATCAACTAAAGTCAGTACAGAATCCAAGTAAGTTAAATCTTTTAAATCTGTACCCAAAAAAGTTAACATAATTGGCAAAGGATCTGCTAAACCAGTAGTTTCTATTATTAAATAATCAATTTTTTCATCTCGTTCTAAAATTTGGTAGACTGCATCTACTAATCCATCATTGATAGTACAACAAATACAACCATTACTAAGTTCTAGCATATTGTCGTTAATATCTACTAATAGCTGACTATCTATATTAATGTCACCAAATTCATTAACTAATATTGCAACTTTTAAATTCTGCTTATTCTGCAAAATTTGATTGATTAGAGTTGTTTTACCACTGCCTAAAAATCCAGTAATAATAGTAACTGGCATCCCTCTTTTAGGAATATCTAATTGTAGAGAATTATTCATTGATTGCTAAATTCATTGACGAAGACAGCTACTATTAAATCTTGTTTATTTTGAAGAGTACAATCGAGTAAGTTCGTTTTGTAATTAACAAGAGAACCAGTCATAATGCTAGTTAATTTTCCTGATTAAAATGAGTTACTGACTAGCAGGGAAGTTGTTATTTATAGTTGACTTAAGAGATTCTGTGGGCTGAATTCCTTGAATTATTGCCATTTAACTTATGAAATAATTATGATAATCATCATCATAATCAAAATCTTAGCACCTAGTCAATGTATGGAGAAGAAAAAATTTCACCCTCCGCCTCCGGGAGCTTCAGCAAATGAAACGGCTATTTCTCTATTGAGTATGGGAAAGAGAAAAATTTTGAGCATCCGGCGCGGGAGCTTCACAACATGAAACGGCTATTTCTCTATTCAGTATGGAAAAGAGAAAAATTTTGCTCATCTGGCGCGGGAGCTTCAGCAAATGAAACGGCTATTTCTCTATTGAGTATGGGAAAGAGAAAAATTTTGAGCATCCGGCGCGGGAGCTTCACAACATGAAACGGCTATTTCTCTATTCAGTATGGAAAAGAGAAAAATTTTGCTCATCCGGCGCGGGAGCTTCAGCAAATGAAAAGACGATTTCTCTATTCAGTATGGAAAAGAGAAAAATTTTGAGCATCCGGCGCGGGAGCTTCAGCAAATGAAACGACGATTTCTCTATTCAGTATGGAAAAGAGAAAAATTTTGAGCATCCGGCGCGGGAGCTTCACAACATGAAACGGCTATTTCTCTATTCAGCATGGGGAAGGAAAAATTTTGCTTATCCGGCGCGGGAGCTTCAGCAAATGAAACGACGATTTTTCGATTCAGTATGGAAAAGAGAAAAATTTTGAGCATCCGGCGCGGAAGTTTCAGCAAATGAAACGACGATTTTTCGATTCAGTATGGAAAAGAGAAAAATTTTGCTCATCCGGCGCGGGAGCTTCAGCAAATGAAAAGACGATTTCTCTATTCAGTATGGAAAAGAGAAAAATTTTGAGCATCCGGCGCGGGAGCTTCAGCAAATGAAA
>NZ_JAAHHT010000163.1:0-5462 GCF_010672085.1 Okeania sp. SIO3I5 | reverse complement strand
TATGGAAAAGAGAAAAATTTTGCTCATCCGGCGCGGGAGCTTCAGCAAATGAAAAGACGATTTCTCTATTCAGTATGGAAAAGAGAAAAATTTTGAGCATCCGGCGCGGGAGCTTCAGCAAATGAAAAGACGATTTCTCTATTCAGTATGGAAAAGAGAAAAATTTTGAGCATCCGGCGCGAGAGCTTCAGCAAATGAAAAGACGATTTCTCTATTCAGTATGGAAAAGAGAAAAATTTTGAGCATCCGGCGCGGGAGCTTCACAACATGAAACGGCTATTTCTCTATTCAGTATGGGGAAGGAAAAATTTTGAGCATCCGGCGCGGGAGCTTCAGCAAATGAAACGACGATTTCTCGATTCAGTATGGAAAAGAGAAAAATTTTGCTCATCCGGCGCGGGAGCTTCAGTCAATGAAACGGCTATTTCTCTATTCAGTATGGAAAAGAGAAAAATTTTGAGCATCCGGCGCGGGAGCTTCAGTCAATGAAACGGCTATTTCTCTATTCAGTATGGGGAAGGAAAAATTTTGAGCATCCGGCGCGGAAGTTTCAGTCAATGAAACGGCTATTTCTCTATTCAGTATGGGAAAGGAAAAATTTTGCTCATCCGGCGCGGGAGCTTCAGCAAATGAAACGACGATTTCTCTATTCAGTATGGAAAAGAGAAAAATTTTGAGCATCCGGCGCGGGAGCTTCAGTCAATGAAACGGCTATTTCTCTATTCAGTATGGAAAAGAGAAAAATTTTGAGCATCCGGCGCGGGAGCTTCAGTCAATGAAACGACGATTTTTCTATTCAGTATGGAAAAGAGAAAAATTTTGCTCATCCGGCGCGGAAGTTTCAGCAAATGAAACGACGATTTCTCTATTCAGTATGGAAAAGAGAAAAATTTTGCTCATCCGGCGCGGGAGCTTCAGCAAATGAAACGACGATTTCTCGATTCAGTATGGAAAAGAGAAAAATTTTGAGCATCCGGCGCGGGAGCTTCAGTCAATGAAACGGCGATTTCTCTATTCAGTATGGAAAAGAGAAAAATTTTGAGCATCCGGTGCGGGAGCTTCAGTCAATGAAACGGCGATTTCTCTATTCAGTATGGGGAAGGAAAAATTTTGAGCATCCGGCGCGGGAGCTTCACAACATGAAACGACGATTTTTCTATTCAGTATGGAAAAGAGAAAAATTTTGCTCATCCGGCGCGGGAGCTTCAGCAAATGAAACGACTATTACTCTATCCGCAATGAAAAATTTCATCCTCTACCTTCTAGAGCTTTAGAAAATGAAAAAAATCTCGCGCCAAAGGATTTTCTGTTGCATCCCCACAATTTTTGTGATATCCTAAAGTTTAGCTGGAGTCGCTCGCCCATACTCTTGACTCATTATTCAACCAAAATTTCTTGCAAAAAGACTTTTTCAGCAAACCCTACCTGCACAAATGTATTTGCTTTTTGCGTAAGTTTCTAATGCCTTTTGAAAACCCTTAAAACTTGCTTGGGATGAAACTGGAATTACTGCTTTTTCTCAGATTATTTTTCTTTTTGGGTAGTCAGAATTATCTCTTGAATTTTCTCTATCCATTCAGTTTCTTAGACGTAGGTTAGGTAGAACAAAGTGAAACCCAACCTACAGTTTTAGCTGTTTCTAAGGTAGTAAAAGAGGAGTTATCTTATCTACTAATTTAAGCACTGGTATAGCAATGTCTCCCATATTTTTTGCAGCATCTTTAAGTCCTTCAAGACTCATTTCATACCATTTACGTCGTGGTTTAGTTTTTGTTGATTCTTTAACAAGAGTTTCTGCATCTTGTGCCATAGTTTCGACTATTTCAGCTTGTTCAGGAGTTGCTTTTTTATTAACTTCATTAATAGCTTTCAACAATTGATCTAACAAACTTTTGATATCGTCATCTACCTTAGCTTCTGCTAAAGTATTAAAACTATTTTCAATATTCAATGATGTAGTTTTGATAATTAATTCGTTCTTTTAATTCACTAAACTTATAGAAGTAAGGTTCCTGAATATTTTGGCAACCCGCACAATTACAAGGAATTAATTTATGATATTTGAGTCGATTATTGTAGGAACTATGAATTTTCTCAAATTCGTGAGTCACAATAGTCATTAAATCTCGTTTTTGCTGCCCAGAAATCCTAATTTTTATTTCTCTCTTACCGTAATATTCAATTACTTCTGCTCTAGCTTGATTTTTCTTGAGAATAACCCCGCTTTTCCAAACATATTTTTGTTCTTCAATATCCTTGTGCATCGCCACAATAAACTGAGTAATAATTCCCTTCGGCATAAATTCGTAAGTGTAACGTAAAATCAAATTATCATTTTCATCCCAGTTATATTCTGGTTTAGCTGCTGTTAGTAATTGAGGTGCAATATAGGTTTGAGAAGTATTAGGAATTTTATAACAGAGTTGAAATTTAATCATTAATTGTAGTAGCTCATCGTGCATATTGGCATATATTGATTCATGCCAAATATCGACTAAATCATCTTTAGTAAATTCGCCAAAATTATCATAAAATTTTGAATTATCCAAAGCTTTATAAACTGCTGCTGTTCCCCATTCTGGTTTGAGAATAACAGTTTTATTTAACAACGGATCTTCCCGAAAATGCAGACAAACTCCCAAGTCATGTAAATAGCCAATTAATTGTAATTTATCCTCATCTTTCTTAAAGCCATTCTCTTCGCAAATAGATAAATATTCTGTCAAACTAATATAGTTACGAGAATCTAATTCTAATGCTTCCCGCACTTTTTTCCAAGTTTTAGGAATAGCATTGCCAATGTGAGGTAAGTTAGTGATGTAATGTTGGATTTCTGTTCTAATTTTTTCTAAATTTCGGTTATTTGCAAGATTGGTATCTAAGATTTCTTTGATATTAGTAAATTGCCCTTGTAATTCCCGTTGATTAATCTCTCGTTTTCGGTCTTGTTTCTCATTTTTGACAATTAATAAAGGGCTATTATTGCTCAACAATTCTACTACATTCAACCAATAATAAAAGTCTGTATCTTCCTTGCGGGTATCAGCAACCAGGATATATAACGAACGTTTGGTTAAGAAAAATTGGTGGGTAGCGTGATAAATTTCTTGTCCGCCAAAATCCCAAATATTCATCTGAAAGTTGTGTTGATTTTTTGTGGGAAAATTCCACTGATGAACATCAATTCCTTTAGTTGTATCTTCATCTCGTAGTTGATAGTCTGGGTTTTGAATTTTATTAGCAAGAGTAGTTTTACCAGCACCCCCTTCTCCAATAATTAGTAATTTTGCTTCATAGATATAGTCTGTTCCTTCTGCTTTTATTTGTTGGAAATATTCTCTAATTGCTTCTATCCCATTTTCAGCAATTTCTATTGGTGGAGTTTCGAGGGGATTACCTCTTAAAGAAAGCTCAGTTAAATTGGTGAGTTTAGTGATTGATTCTGGGATGGTTGTTAATTGATTATAACTTAAAGAAAGCTCAGTTAAATTGGTGAGTTTAGTGATTGATTCTGGGATGGTTGTTAATTGATTATAACTTAAAGAAAGCTCAGTTAAATTGGTGAGTTTAGTGATTGATTCTGGAATAGTTGTTAATTGATTATAAGTTAAAGAAAGCTCAGTTAAATTGGTGAGTTTAGTGATTGATTCTGGAATAGTTGTTAATTGATTATAAGTTAAATTTAATACTTCTAGCTGCTCTAACTCCCAAACCTCAGTAGGAATTTCAGTTAATTCTTTATGATATTCGCTATAAAATTTATTACTTAAGTCTAACTCCTTAAGTTTGTTTTCTTGAGCGTTCTCTATTCTTTCTCGAAAACGTCGCGGTACCTGATTCTGATTATTTCTTTTAGGAGAAGTCATAAATTAATAATGGATAATGGATAATTAACAATGGATAATTAGAGTATTAGAGAGTTAGATAAAAAACTAGAGATTTAAAAAACTCTTTCATTATAAATTATCAATTGTTTAAGAGTTTCATTAACCTCTTTGAGAGCAATAGCCATTTTATGTACAAAGTCCGCACAACTTTCACCGTGTTCAGCATTTTTCATAATTATCAATTATCCATTATTCTAATACCTACAAACCAAAACAATAATTTTCCATAACCATCTACATCTAATACCAAATTCAAAAAAGATACAGCAATTCTTAAATCTATCAGGTAGAGTTTTATATTCCCCCTGCCCCCCCTTTGAAAGGGGGGAGTTTTCAAAGTCCCCCTTACAAAGGGGGATTTAGGGGGATTATAATAGAACACTTTTACCCTCATAAATATTATAAATTCTTACTTCTTATTTATATTCCCCCCTGCCCCCTTTTGAAGGGGGGAAACTTCAAAGTCCCCCTTACAAAGGGGGATTTAGGGGGATTGTAATGAAACACTTTTACCCTCATAAATATTATAAATTCTTACTTCTTATTTATATCCCTCCCTCTTTTGAAAGGGGGGAAACTTCAAAGTCCCCCTTACAAAGGGGGATTTAGGGGGATTGTAATAGAACACTTTTACCCTCATAAATATTATAAATTCTTACCTCCTGACTCCTGACTCCTGACTCCTAAAATTTTATCCCAAAAACTTTTAACTTTACTCATCATCCCTTCAGAATGCCAATCATTTTTTGCCGACTCCAATACATAAGCAGAAACTTTTTCTATCTCTGTTTCAGTCAAACGCTCTTGATAAGCAGACATATTATTTTTACCATTTTTTACTAAATAAGCGATCGCCTCAACAGAATCCAACTTATTTCTTTCCCAAATCTCTATCTTGAAAATTTTCCCATCTAAAAATATTCCCTCCATTCGGATAAAAACCTCAACAATAAATCTGAAAAAATTCTGCCACCCTAATTTTTTCTCTTCGATATCCTGATTAAAAAAACTATCCCAAAAACTTTTAACTTTACTTATCATCCCTTCAGAATGCCAATCATTTTTTGCCTCTTCCAAGACATAACCAGATACAACTTCTATCTCCATTTCTGTCAAACCCTCTTCATAAGCAGACATATTATTTTTCCCGTTTTTTACCAAGTAAGCGATCGCCTCAACAGAATCCAACTTATTTCTTTCCCAAATCTCTATCTTGAAAATTTTCCCCATCTAAAAATATTCCCTCGATTAACATAACAACCCACACAATAATTCTGAAAAAGTTCTGCTACCCTAATTTTTTCTCTTCGATATCCTGATTAAAAAGACTATCCCAAAAACTTTTTACTTTACTCATCATCCCTTCATAATGCCAATCATTTTTTGCCTTAAACAACACATAACCAGAAACTTTTTCTATCTCCATTTCAGTCAAACGCTCTTGATAAACAGACATATTATTTTTCCCATTTTTTACTAAATAAGCGATCGCCTCAACAAAACCCAACTTATTTCTTTCCAAAACCTCTATCTTGAAATTTTTCCCCCATCTAAAAATATTCGCTCTAGTTAGCA
>NZ_JAAHHT010000162.1 GCF_010672085.1 Okeania sp. SIO3I5 | reverse complement strand
TTTCCATATATGAAGTGTGGAAAATCTCGGAGAAATAAAAATCTGAAGAATCAATACGAACTCTGTCAATTACAAATTATTTTTCATCTCAAAAACTGTAGGGGTTGGGTCTCCAAACCCTCTTTGATTTCTGTTTTTAAACCAAAAATTTGGCGATAAAAAATTTCCATATATGAAGTGTGGAAAATCTCGGAGAAATAAAAATCTGAAGAATCAATACGAACTCTGTCAATTACAAATTATTTTTCATCTCAAAAACTGTAGGGGTTGGGTCTCCAAACCCTCTTTGAATTTCGGTTTTCAAACCAAAAATTTGGCGCTCAAAAATTTCCATATATGAAGTGTGGAAAATCTCGGAGAAATAAAAATCATTTGTAATCAACACGAACTCTGTCAATTACAAATTATTTTTCATCTCAAAAACTGTAGGGGTTGGGTCTCCAAACCCTCTTTGATTTCTGTTTTTAAACCAAAAATTTGGCGATAAAAAATTGCTATATATCCGGTTTTGGAGACCAAAATCCCTAGGATAAAAAATTGCAATATATTTGGGTTTGGAGACCAAAATCCCTACGGTAAAAAATTGCTATATATCCGGTTTTGGAGACCAAAATCCCTAGGATAAAAAATTGCAATATATTTGGGTTTGGAGACCAAAATCCCTAGGATAAAAAATTGCAATATATTTGGGTTTGGAGACCAAAATCCCTAGGATAAAAAATTATAATATATTTGGGTTTGGAGACCAAAATCCCTAGGATAAAAAATTGCAATATATTTGGGTTTGGAGACCAAAATCCCTAGGATAAAAAATTGCAATATATTTGGGTTTGGAGACCAAAATCCCTAGGATAAAAAATTGCAATATATTTGGGTTTGGAGACCAAACCCCTACGAGAAAAAATTATAATATATTTGGGTTTGGAGACCAAACCCCTACGGTAAAAAATTATAATATATTTGGGTTTGGAGACCAAACCCCTACGGTAAAAAATTATAATATATTTGGGTTTGGAGACCAAACCCCTACGGTAAAAAATTATAATATATTTGGGTTTGGAGACCAAACCCCTACGGTAAAATATAACTTTTTAACTGATAACTGAAATGGACTTACAAACTGACAAAGAATGGTGGACTCAACAATGGATAGACTTGTTAAATTCTTATCGGTTTAAAAAACGATTAGAACGAGCAAGAAATTATGCCAGACAAGGCAATGTTCTAAGTTTAGAATTTAAAGAGCAAAGAATTATTGCTCAAGTTCAAGGAACAGCACCTGAACCCTACAAATTATCTTTATGGTTAGATACTTTCACTGATGAAGACTGGAGTTATATCATTGAAACTATGTCAGAAAGAGCAATATTTACCGCCAAATTATTAGCAGGAGAAATGCCTCAAAATATAGAAGAAGTTTTTGCTGCTAATGGTTTAAGACTCTTCCCTTTTACATTAGATGATATCAATGCTAAATGTGACTGCCCAGACCCAAAAAGAGTTTGTAAACATATTGCAGCAGTTTATTATTTATTAGGCGATCGCTTCAGTGACGACCCATTTTTATTATTTCAATTACGAGGTCGTACCAAAGAAAAAATCTTAGAAGAACTACGTCAAAAACGCGGTCAAAGTGAAGATGAAAAAATCCAAAATGAAGAGTCATTTGTTAACTCCCCAATTATAACTTCAGCTACTCAAAAAAATCTCAAAATTGAGCAATTCTGGGAATATAATCAACAGTTAGATTCTTCCTTAATAGTGATTACTCCATCTCCAAGTAATGAGACAGTTTTAGATGTTTTAGGACAAATTCCTTTAGGTGCATCTGCTGATATTGTGATGGATTCTTTCCAGAAAATTTATCAAAATATTAGTCAGGAGGCAGTGATAATAGCATTAAACCAGGGAGAAGATAAACATGATAGCTAAAATAAAAATTCCCAAGACTGAGAGATTGAATGTATCAGAAAATATAAAAAAGGAAATAGGGAACATGGAATAGGTTGGAGGGGAGTTTTATTAAAAAAAACTATAATTTTTTATAGTATTTATCAGGCTAATAAAGTACATTTATCCTAAATTTCTATTCTATTCCCTATTCTCTGTTCCCTGTTCCCTTGTGAATATGTTATATTAGGATAAACTAGCTAAAAAAAACTAATAGCTATATAACTCTAATTTATACAATAGTGATTTTTTACCATGTTTGTACGAAGCTTGTTAGGACTTCCCTTAGTAAGTCTTTTAGTTTCAATTCTTCCAGTTAATCACCTGCAATCTACATTAACAACTCAGATGGAATCTAGCCAACAATTGCTGGCCGTATATTTTCCTGAATCAGATTCAAAAGGTGCGCCATCTAGAACTGCAGGAACTGGAACTCGTGGTCCATGTAGCCTAACAAAAGAGGAAAAATTAGAAGTTAATCTCACTGCTGTAATGCCAAAAAATAATATAGGTACAACAGTTAGTCCTAACCCAACTGTCTACTTATATGTTCCTAAAACCAGTAAACAAAATGCAGAATTTGTTGTGTATGATAAAAGCGATAGAACTGGAAAACCAATATACACAAGCAACATATCTCTACCTGAATCTTCTGGCATTGTGAAAGTAAGTTTGCCAAAAACTGTTGAATTACAACCTAATAATACTTATATTTGGCATTTTGGTATAATTTGTGATCCTAATAAACCTAGTTTAAATTATTATCTTAATGGATGGTTAAAACGTACCTCTCTAACTCCAAAAATAGAAGCTAAATTGAAAGAACTGGAGGAAAAACCATTAGAGCAAGCTAAACTCTATGCTGAATCATCTGTTTGGAACGAAACAATTACAACTTTAGAAAAATCTCGTGTAACTTATCCTAATGCCTGGAAAGAACTTTTACAATCAGTAGGGCTAGAAAAAATTGCCGATAGTCAAATCTTCGATCTTTCTGAACAAATATAATCTAGGGTTTGCTGAAAAAGTATGCATGGGTTCGGGTAGTCCTCAGGAGACTCGAGACAACCCACCCCTAACCCCTCCCAGGAGGGGAAGACTCGAGGAGTAACAAATGAGCGAGGAGGCAGAAGGAAGAATTTAATTCGTGATTTTTCAGCCAATAGTCAATCCTTTCATCCTAACTTTATGCAGCTCTTGCGTAGCAAAAACGTTGTAATGCATGAAAGAGCATTATCGGCTAAAACCTTTATCTATCAATGGTTTAAAATTTAATCAGCAGAGCAATAATCTAATCAAATGACGGGAGAAAGTTGGCCAGCAAGTTTCAACGGCTTGTTGAACAACAACTCACTGGACATCCGTCAGATTAGTGACTCACTATAGAGGACATATTTAACCCACATTCCGCACCACAAAATGTAGTATATAAGAAGGAGTCAGGAGTCAGGAGTCAGGAGACAGAATTTAGGAGAAAATCATAGCTGCCGTGATTGAGTAATCAATCAAGCAAGTATTTATGCTTAATTTTTGACTCGTAATTTGATGAACAAAAAAAGTAATTGAGATAATTTGCATAGTATAAATACTTAATAAAGCTACGGATTTTATACTAATTTTTATGTTACAAATTGAAGTGCGGAATGTGGGCTTTAAGACCAAAAAAAGGAAAGGCCAGTTAGGCAGGTGTGTCAGAAGCATAAACCACCTCGTGAATTTTAGGAATCTGACATTGTGCTAAAGCACAATGTCAGGATAATGTCAAGTAATGGATAAACCAAATTCTTTGGTTGGTATTTTAACTCCTGGAAGAGTCAAATTATTCATCTGGCAGTGGCGCGGGGTGTGGATAACTACTCCCTGCGTAACTTTGTTTGTAGTTTTGCTACGCCTAACTGGAATATTACAGTTATGGGAGTGGAATACATACGACTTTTATATCCGAAAGAGACCCTTACCTACACAGGATCGGCGTATTGCCATAATTGGCATTGATGAAGCAGATGTACACAAAATAGGTCAACCCATTCTTCCCGATGCTACATACGCCAAGCTCCTAGAAAAACTTAAAGCTATGGAACCCAGAGCTATTGGTTTAGATATTTACCGAGATTTACCAGTGCAACCTGGCCACCAAGAGTTAGTCAGAATATTTCAAAATACCCCCAATTTAGTTGGTATCCAGAAAGTAGTGGGGGATGAGAAACAAGAAGGAGTAGCACCACCACCAGCTTTAAAAGAAAAAGGACAAGTAGGGGCCAATGATATGCTGGTTGATGCAGATGGCCGAATAAGAAGGGGTTTATTTTACTTAGATAATCAAAATGGGGAAAGAACCCATAGTTTTGCCCTGCATTTAGCATTGCATTATTTAGAAAAGGAAAATATTAAAGCAGAAATAGTAGAGGGAACAAATAATTGGCGTATAGGTGCTCGAGTCTTCATTCCCTTTGCAGAAAATGATGGTGGTTATGTGAGAACTGATGCAGGTGGTTATCAATTATTAATCAACTATCGAGGACCTATTGGTTATTTTGAAACCGTTAGTCTCAGAGATATTCTTGAGGAGCGAGTACCTCCAGACTGGGGACGCGATCGCATCATTCTGATTGGAAAAGTAGGAGAAAGTTTCAAAGATCTATTCTATACCCCATATAGTAGTGGTCTGTTAACCCTGCCAAAACCAATAACAGGAGTAGAAGTCCAAGCAAACTTTATTAGTCAAATTATTAGTGCGGCCTTAAACGAACGTCCCTTAATTAGAACTTGGTCTGAACCTCAGGAATGGTTATGGATTTTTATCTGGTCTGGAGTTGGAGCTACAGTTGCATGGCACTGGCGAAATCAAACAAAACAATATTTATCATTAGCTTTATTTAAACAGCTAGCTCTAAAAATCTTTATTTTATTTGGTAGCAGTTATATTGGTTGTATTTATGGTTGGTGGATTCCCATTGTACCACCTCTATTAGCATTAGTAGGTGGTTTCTTTGTCATTACAGGTTATGTTGCTGGTACTGCTAGTGGGATTAGAAAAACTTTTGATCGTTATCTTTCTCAGGAAATAGTCAGTAATTTATTAGAAAGTAAAGAAGGTTTAAAAATAGGTGGTAAAAGACAAACTATTACTGTATTAGCTTCTGATTTAAGAGGATTTACGGCTCTTTCAGAGCAATTATCGTCAGAAACTGTAGTAAAAATTATTAATATTTATCTGCAAGATACATTAAAAATTATCACTAAATATGGCGGTACTATTGACAAGTTGCTTGGGGATGGAATCATGGTTGTTTTTGGTGCTCCAATAGTTAGGGAAGATGATGCGGAAAGGGCAGTTGCTTGTGCTGTGGCAATGCAGTTAGAAATGGAGTCTATTAATAAGAAAATTCAAGCTCAAGGATTACCAGCTTTAGAGATGGGTATTGGTATTAATACAGGGGATGCGGTAGTGGGAAATATTGGTTGCGAAGAACATACCGAATATACTGCTATTGGTTGGGAAGTTAATTTAGCTTTTCGCATAGAAACTTATGCGATTGGGAATCAAATCTTAATTTCTAATTCTACTAAAGAAGCGATCGGGATTTCCAAACTAAGAATAGATAGTATGAAGGAAATTAAGCCTAAAGGTATGAGTAATAGAATCAAGATTTATGAAGTAGGAGGTATTGGCGATAAATATAATCTGTTTTTACCAAAAGAAGAGGAAATATTATTATTGTTAGAAAAACCAATTCCCATTTTTTATTTGATTGTAGAAGGGAAACAGATTAGTAATACTGTATTTAGAGGAAATTTAATTAAACTTTCTCAGAGAGGTGCAGAAATAGAGATGAATAAATGTGCTTCAACAGATTTATTACCATTACCTTATAGTAATATTCAACTTAATTTATTGAAGCCTGACAATGAATCATTTATGAGCGAACATATTTATGGGAAAGTTTTAAAAGTAGAAGAAGCATCAAAGATTTTTTATATCCGTTTTACTTTCAAACCTCAATCTGTTACTCAACAATTTGATAGTTTATATCAATCTTCAAAAGAGGGAATAGGGAATAGGGAATAGGGAGGTGTGGGAAGTGTGGGAAGTGTGGGAGGTGTGGGAAGTGTGGGGAGTGTGGGGAGTGTGGGGAGTGTGGGGAGTCTGGGGAGTGTGGGGAGGGTTGGGAGATAAAATTTTGTCTGCTCAAAATTCTCACTTTTTGAGCTTTTTAGACCCAAAAGCTGGCATCTTTGTGGTAGTTTTTCGCTTTGTTATATCATATTCGGATAAACACTAACTATAAAGTCATTGCCACTGGAACGGAGTGGAAGGTTTGCTCCGCATTCCCTAAGGAAAGCAATCTCAGGGGTTTACAGCGCTTTTCAAATCAATGAACCACATAGTCACAAGTAAAATATGGTAGGGGCGATTCGCGTAATTAGGAGCATTCCGTAGGAAATCGCCCCTACAGTTGGTGTACGATTAGATATTTTTCGTAAGTCCTGTATAAAGTCATTGCGAGTGGAACGGAGTAGAAGGAAGCAATCTCAGGGGTTTAAGATATCTCTTCCATCTATATCCTAATCATAACTATTCAACCGAACATGATATTAGAGCTGCAAAAAGTTAGTATTTTGGGTAGACAAGGGTAGAGCAATCAAGGGACAATTCTTACTCCTAGCAACTCCCTACTTCCTATTCTCTAATTATT
This sequence comes from Okeania sp. SIO3I5, assembly GCF_010672085.1. Taxonomy (GTDB): domain Bacteria; phylum Cyanobacteriota; class Cyanobacteriia; order Cyanobacteriales; family Microcoleaceae; genus Trichodesmium. The sequence goes on along the minus strand of NZ_JAAHHT010000162.1, from coordinate 15,435 downwards.
AAAAACTTAGATAAACTATGAAATTAAAATCTCTACTTACACAGGTTAGCTTCAGTTCTGGAATCTGGCTAATTCTAATAACATTATGGTCTCAAAAACCAGTAAATTCTCAAATAATACCAGACCAAACATTAGGGGAAGAAAACACAAGAATTAGAAATATAGACCAACTGAAAAAACAAATAGAAGGCGGGGCAATTAGAGGTGCAAACTTATTCCACAGTCTGCAAGAATTTAACATACTTGAAAATCATAGCGTCTACTTCACAAACCCAGCCGGAATAGAAAATATCTTAACCAGAATTACAGGAAATAATGCCAGTAATATATTAGGAAAATTAGGAGTAGATGGAGCAGCTAACTTATTTTTAATCAATCCTAACGGTATCTTCTTCGGACCAAACGCCACCCTAGACATTAGTGGTTCATTCCTAGCTACAACCGCCGACGAAATTAGACTAGGAGAAAATGGATTATTCAGTGCCACAAACCCGCAAAATAATAACCTATTATCAGTAGCACCATCAGCTTTATTTTTTAATCAAATAGCAAATCAAACAGGAAATATTATTAATACAGCAACAGAAACAGGATTAGAAATTTCCAGAAAAGAAACCCTAGGATTAATAGGAAATCAGGTGATAATTGATGGAGGAAAATTAACAGCAGAACAGGGCAGAATCGAAATAGGTAGTGTCGGAAGTAATAGTTTAATAGAAATAGAACCGAGGGAAAATAATTATGTATTAAATTATGCAGAAGTAGAAAATTTTAATAATATTGAAGTAAAAAATAATGCAGTAGTAGACGTAAGTGGAGAAGGAAGTGGGGAGATACAAATACAAGGAAAACAGATAGTAATTCAAGAAAGAGCGAGAATTCTAGCCGACACATTAGGAACCGAATCAGGAGGCAACATATCATTAACCGCCAGCGAATCAATAGAAGTAAATGACAGCTTAGTCAATGCTGATGTAGGAATAGGTGCAACAGGCAATGGAGCAAATATCACAATTAACACTCCAGGTTTAACATTGACAAATCGAGGACAGATCAGCACAGGAACATTTGGAGCAGGAGCAAGTGGAGCATTAACAGTAAACGCCGAACAGATAGAAATAATAGGAGCATCACCAGACGGTCAAAACCTCAGTGGTTTATTTACAAGCGTATTCCCAGGAGCAACAGGGAGAGGGGGAGACGTTACCATTAACACTCAAAGCTTGAAACTATTGACTGGAGGACAACTAGGAGCCAATGTACTTGGGGAAGCAGAAGGAGGAAATATAACAGTAAACGCCAAAGAAATAGAAGCAAATGGCACAATACAAGTAGATTCACCAATACTACAACAAGAACTGCTGCAAGCCTTAAATGGTCAATTTCCCAGTGGAATTTTAGCCGTCGTTCTACCACAAACAACAGGAAACAGTGGGAAATTAACTGTCAATAGCGATCGCGTCATCTTAAAAAATGGAGCGCAAATAGGAACAGCAACATTGGGGTCGGGAAATAGTGGAGAACTAGCAATCAAGGCAGCAGAGATAGAAGCAGTAGGAACCTCACCAGATGGGTTGTTGCCAAGTAGCTTTTTTACCTCCGTCTTAGTTGGAGGAACAGGTGAAGGAGGAAATATCAATATTGAGACCCAAAGTTTGACTCTAGAAAATGGGGGGCAAATAAGAGCAGGAACATCTGGAGTAGGAAACAGTGGAAATATCAGGGTGAAAGCCAAAGAAATTAACTTACGAGGTAGTTCTGCTGATGGTCGGTTGGCCAGTAGTATTCAAGCACCTGTAGAAGATTTATTAGAGATAGTTCCTGAAGCTTTAGGTAGTTTTGAAGGCGGCCAAGTATTAATAGAAACTGAGAGACTGAGTATGGAAAATGGAGCCACAGTTCGTGCTACCACATTTGGGGAAGAGCAAGGTGGAAGCATTGAAATCAAGGCTAATGACATTGATGTTGATAACAGTATCATTAGTGCTGACAGCAATAATAATAACATCGACATAATTACGATTGGAGATGGAGGCAACTTAACAATTAATACTCAACGTATGAGCTTGAAAAATGGTGGCAGACTGCTAGCAGTTACATCAGGTGCAAGTCAAGGGGGAAATATTACCATCAACGCGACGGAAATGGAAGCATCGGGAATTTCACCAGATGGGAGTTTTCCCAGTGGTATAGACACTAGAGTCCAGCAGGGAGCAACAGCAAATGGAGGCAACTTAACCATAAATACCCAACGTCTAATACAAACAGATGGAGCATCAATTCAAGCAGGGGTTCTCAGTTCCGGTCAAGGCGGCGACGTGACAATCAATGCTAAAGAGATTGAATTATCTGGTAGCGCTGCAAGTACAAACTTATTTCCAGAATTATCACCTCTGATCCTCAGCATAAATGGTGAAATTTCTAGTTCTTTATTGGTAACTGTTTTGCCAGGCGCAACCGGAAAAGGTGGAAACTTAACAATCAATACCGAAAATCTGACCGTGCGAGATGGAGGATTAATTGGTACAGGAACATTCGGTTCAGGAGAAAGTGGAGATGTAACAGTAAGAGCAACAGAAATTAATTTGATAGGTACTAACCCTACTGGTCAACTTCCTAGTAGTGTGTTTACCACAGTTTGGTCAGGAGGAACAGGCAATGGTGGCAACTTAACCATTGATACCGAACGCCTCTACCTTAGAAACGGTGGTCAAGTCAGAGCAGGTACATCTGGTTTAGGTAAAAGCGGAGATTTGACTATACGAGCCAAAGATATTGAAGTCAGTGATCGTGTGTTTGAAACTACTGGTCTTGCTGACAATGATGGAGTTGGTAGTGGTATATTTGCCAGTGTAGAAGACTTAACAGAATTATCTTTAGGTCAGGGTAAAGGAGATGGTGGTAACGCATTTATTCAAACAGAACGCTTAACAATTTTAGATGGAGCTGAAGTTAGTGTCATCACTGAAGGTGAGGGGAAAGCCGGCAATCTGACCATTAATGCCACCGATAATATTACCCTCTCTGGAGTCAGCAACCTGACTGGGAATTCCAGTGCTATCAATGCTGGCAGCGAGTCAGGTGCAACAGAAAGAGGCGGAAATCTCAATATTACTACTCCCACTCTCAATCTTAGCAATGGTGCTGTGGTTACTGCCAGAAGTCGCAGTAATTCTAATGGTGGTAATATCTCTTTAAATGTCAATCATCTCAATCTTGCCAGTGGCGCTCAAATTCTTACCTCCAGTTTCAATGACGGTAATGCCGGAACTATTAAAATTAATGCTGATAGTGCTATTACTCTCTCTGGCCGTGATCTGAATTTTAACGATCGAGTGGCTAATTTTCAAGAGGAAAGTATTGACACCGATGGAGCCGACACAGCGATCGCATCTCGTTCCCGTGGTAATGGTAATGCTGGCTCTGTTACGATTAATACACCACAATTGAGAGTAGAAGACCAGAGTATTATTACTGTCAGCAGTTCTGGGAGTGGGGTAGCAGGTTCTCTTTTGATAAATGCTCCATCTATTCGGCTCAACAATGGTACTCTCAGCGCTGAAACTAATGCCGGAGAACAAGGCAACATTACCATACAAGCTTCAGAAATTAACCTACAAAATCAGAGTCAAATTACTACAAATGCTACTAATTCTGCTACAGGTGGAGATCTTAATATTGATACAAAGTTTTTAATTGGTTCAGATAATAGCAACATTAGTGGTAATGCTTTAGAAGGAGAAGGTGGTAATATTTCTATTAGTGCAGAAGGGGTGTTTCTCGACAACAGTAGTCAAATTACTGCCACCTCAGTTTTAGGTGTTGATGGTTCGGTAGAGCTGAATACTCAGGTAGACCCGACTCAAGGAGTAGTCAAATTATCTGCTACAGTTATCAATGCTGAGTCATTAGTAGCACAAAATTTATGTGCAGCAACAACTGAGGAAAAACAAGGAAGTTCTTTTGTGATTACAGGTAGAGGTGGCCTGCCTCCAGATCCGACTCAACCATTGACAGTATTGCGGGGAACTGTGGGGTGGGAAAGTAATATACAAGAGGACACAAAAGTTGTGATGTCTGAATCTCAACAACCTGTGGTGGTTTACCGTAGGATAGATTCTCAGAAGTTGCCACAAATTACTCAGGCAATGGGTTGGGTGATGACTGAATCTGGTAAAGTAACCCTGACATCTACTACAAATGGAGTTAATTCAGCTAGTCCACAATTAATTCATCCTAGTTGTTATCTATTTTTAGGAAGTAGAGAGTAAAGAGTGGGCAGTATGGGGAGATGGGAACCGATCTCTAATATATTGATTTTTTACATTGTATTTTTTCTTATTAAGCCTTATTTAATCAACCACATAAATTTAGATAACTATGAAATTAAAATCTCTACTTATACAGGTTAGTTTAACCTCTGGAATCTGGCTAATTGTACCCACATTATGGTCTCAAAAACCAGTAAATTCTCAAATAATACCAGACCAAACATTAGGGCAAGAAAACACAACAATTAGAAGTATAGACCAACTGAAAAAACAAATAGAAGGCGGGGCAATTAGAGGTGCAAACTTATTCCACAGTCTGCAAGAATTTAACATACTTGAAAATAATAGCGTCTACTTCACAAACCCAGCCGGAATAGAAAATATCTTAACCAGAATTACAGGAAATAATGCCAGTAATATATTAGGAAAACTAGGAGTGGATGGAGTAGCCAACTTATTTTTAATCAATCCCAACGGTATCTTTTTCGGACCAAACGCCACCCTAGACATTAGTGGTTCATTCCTAGCTACAACCGCCGACGAAATTAGACTAGGAGAAAATGGATTATTCAGTGCCACAAACCCACAAAATAATAACCTATTATCAGTAGCACCATCAGCTCTATTTTTTAATCAAATAGCAAATCAAGCAGGAAATATTATTAATACGGCAACAGAAACAGGATTAGAAATTCCGAGCAAAGAAACTCTAGGATTAGTAGGAAATCAGGTGATAATTGAGGGTGGAAAATTAACAGCAGAACAAGGGAGGATCGAAATAGGTAGCGTCGGAAATCAGAGTTTAATAGAAATAGAACCGAGAGAAAATAATTATGTATTAAATTATGCAGAAGTAGAAAATTTCAACAATATTGAACTGAAAAATAATGCAGTAGTAGACATAAGTGGAGAAGGAAGTGGGGAGATACAAATACAAGGAAAACAGATAGTAATCAAAGAAGAATCAGAGATTCTAGCTAATACATTAGGAAGTCAATCAGGAGGCAACATATCATTAACCGCCAGCGAATCAATAGAAGTAAATGACAGTATTGTAGAAGCCAAAGTGAAATCAGGTGCAACAGGTAATGGAGCAAGTATCACGATCGACAGTCCAGGTTTAACCCTGGCAAATGGAGGAGAAATTAGCACAGCAACATTTGGAGGAGGACAGGATGGAAGTATTGAAATTAATGCTGATGATGTTGAGGTTACTAGCAGTTTTATTAGTGCTCAGAGCAACTCTAATAACGATATCGCCAGAACTACCATTGGAAAAGGAGGAAACTTAACAATTAATACTCAACGTCTCACCTTGAAAAATGCTGGGAGACTGCTAGCAGTTACATCCGGAGCAAGTCAAGGGGGAAATATTCTGGTTAATGCTAGAGAAATCGAAGCATCTGGAATATCGCCAGATGGTAGGTTTGCCAGTGGTATAGACACTCGAGTCCAACAGGGAGCCACAGGACAAGGTGGCAACTTAACAATAAATACCGAACGTCTAATACAAACGGACGGAGCAATAATTCAAGCGGGAGTTTTCGGTTCCGGTCAAGGGGGGGACATTACAATCAATGCTAGAGAGATTGAATTATCTGGTAGCGCGATAAGCGAGAATTTATTTCCAGAACTATTACCTCTACTCCAAGGCGTAGAAACTGAATTTCCCTCTTCTTTGTTGACAACTGTTTTCCCTAACGCAACAGGAAAAGGTGGAAATTTAACAGTCAATACCCAAAGTCTGACCCTGGGAGATGGAGCAGCAATTACTACAGGAACACTCGGTTCAGGTGATAGTGGAGATTTAACAGTAACAGCAACAGAAATTAATTTAACAGGTACTAGACCTATTACTCAAGTTCCTAGTGGTTTATTTACCACCGTTTTCTCTGGGGCAACAACAGGCAATGGTGGCAACTTAACAATCAATACCCAAAATCTGACTATGCTAGATGGAGGAACAATTACTACAGGAACATTTGGTTCAGGTGATAGTGGAGATTTAACAGTAACAGCAACAGAAATTAATTTGACAGGTACTGAATCTATTTCTCTAGTTCCTAGTGGTTTGTTTACCACCGTTTTCTCAGGAGCAACAGGCAATGGTGGCAACTTAACTATTGATACCGAACACCTCCGCCTCAGGGATGGTGCCCAAGTGGGAGCGGGTACATTTGGTTCAGGTCAAAGTGGGGATTTAACAGTAACAGCAACAGAAATTAATTTAACAGGTACTAGACCTATTACTCAAGTTCCTAGTGGTTTGTTTACCACCGTTTTCTCAGGAGCAACAGGCAATGGTGGCAACTTAACTATTGATACCGAACGCCTCCGCCTCAGGGATGGTGCCCAAGTGGGAGCGGGTACATTTGGTTTAGGTCAAAGTGGGGATTTAACTATAGGAGCCAAAGATATTAAACTCACTGGTCGTTCTGACGATGGTATGCTGCCTACGACTATACTTGCCAGTGTGGAAGATTTAACAGACTTATCCTTGGGTCGAGGTAAAGGAGATGGGGGTAACGCATTTATTCAAACAGAACGGTTAACAATTTTGGATGGAGCTGAAGTTAGTGTCATTACAGAAGGTGATGGTAAAGCTGGAAATCTCACCATTAATGCCACCGACAATATTACCCTTTCTGGAGTTAGCAACTTTATTGGTAACTCCAGCGCCATTACTGCCAGCAGCGACTCAGAAGCCACACAACCAGGTGGAAATCTCAATATTACTACTCCCACTCTCAACCTGAGTAATGGTGCTGTTGTTACTGCCAGAAGTCGCAGCAACTCTAATGGTGGTAATATTTCCTTAAATGTCAATCATCTCAACCTCGCCAGTGGCGCTCAAATTCTCAGCTCCAGTTTTAATGACGGTAATGCCGGAACTATTAAAATTAATGCCGATAGTGCTATTACTCTCTCTGGCCGTGATGTGAATTTTAACGACCGAGTGGCTAATTTTCAAGAAGAAAACATTGACACCGATGGAGCTGAAACAGCTATTACTTCTCGCTCCCGTGGTAATGGCAACGCTGGTTCTGTTACTATCAATACACCACAATTGAGAGTAGAAGACCAGGGTCTTATTACTGTCAGCAGTTCTGGCAGTGGGGAAGCAGGTTCTCTTTTGATTAATGCTCCATCTATTCAACTCAACAATGGTACTCTCAGCGCTGAAACTGCTGCGGGAGAACAAGGCAACATTACCATACAAGCTTCAGAAATTAACCTACAAAATCAGAGTCAAATTACTACAAATGCTACGAATTCTGCTACAGGTGGAGATCTTAATATTGATACAAAGTTTTTAATTGGTTCAGACAACAGCAATATTAGTGCTAATGCCATAGTTGGTCAAGGTGGTAATATTTCTATTGGTGCAGAAGGAGTGTTTCTGGACAATAGTAGTCAAATTACTGCGACTTCAGCTTTGGGTATTGATGGTTCGGTAGAACTGAATACTCAGGTAGACCCGACTCAAGGGGTGGTAAAATTATCTGCTACAGTTATCAATGCTGAGTCATTAGTGGCACAAAATTTATGTGCAGCAACTGAGGAAAAACAAGGAAGTTCTTTTGTGATTACAGGTAGAGGAGGTCTAGCTCCAGACCCGACTCAACCATTGACAGTATTGAGGGGAACTGTGGGGTGGGAAAGTAATAGACAAGAGGACACAAAAGTTGTGATGTCTGAGTATCAACAACCTGTAGTGGTTTACCGTCGGATAGATTCTCAGAAGTTGCCACAAATTACTCAGGCAATGGGTTGGGTGATGACTGAATCTGGTAAAGTAACCCTGACATCTACTGCAAATGGTGTTAATTCAACTGGTCCACAATTAATTCATCCTAGTTGTTATTTATTTTTAGGGAGCAGGGAGTTAATGAATAATGAATAATGAATAATGAATAATTAATAATTAATAGAAGGGTGGGGAGTGTGGGGAGTGTGGGAAGTCGGGTAGGGACGTTGCATAACAAAAATGCGTTTCATGTCGCGTAGCGAAACGTCCCTACACATAAGAATAATTAACACTCTACTACTTAGAATCTGTTGTAGTTATTATACCTCTCGGGAAAAGAGGGAGTAGGGAGTAGGGGGAAATAATTGATGATTTATACGGAATAATTGATTGGATTTTTGATTATCACTAGAGGTCTATTATACTGGCAACTGATAACTGATAACTGATAACTGATAACTGATAACTGAATATGATTGTCTGGATAATAATTCTAATTTTTTTCTCCTATTTTTCTACTTCTAACCCTGCTATTGCTCAAATAACTCCGAGACCAATTAATCCTAATCCTCAACCTTTACCACAAATAGAACCATTACCACCACCAGATGATTTACTCCAACCACAACCAGTTCCATCTCTACCTCCCCAATCTCCTCCTCTGCAAATTCCTGGTAAGATTACTGTCACCCAATTTGCCGTTATTGGCAGTACAGTTTTTAGTCCCACAGAATTAGCAGAAGTTCTCAAACCATTTACAGGTAGACCTATTTCTTTTGCAGAATTACTTCAAGCACAAACAACAGTAACTCAACTATATTTTGACCACGGATATATTACCTCCGGAGCTTTTATCCCACCACAAACTTTGCAAGATGGTACTGTTGTTATAGAAGTTATTGAAGGACAACTCGAAGAAATTGAAATTTCTGGCCTGAAACGACTTAATTCTAGTTATATTCGCAGTCGTATTGAACCTGGTATTCAGACACCTCTAAATCAAAATCAGTTATTTCAATATCTACAGTTACTACAACTCAACCCTCTAATTGAAAGATTATCTGCTAACTTAACAGCAGGAACTCGTCCTGGTTTGAGTAGGTTAGAGATAGAAGTCGAAGAAGCACCTGCTTTTTTTGCTCAACTTTCTGCTGATAATTTACGTTCTCCTAGTGTGGGTACTATTCGTCTTCAAGGTACAATCTCTCATAATAATTTGACTGGGTTGGGCGATCGCTTTAATGTTACTTACTATCGTACAGAAGGCAGTAATACACTGGATGAATTGAGTTATACTATTCCAATTAATTCTAAAAATGGTACTATTAGTTTACGTCATCGTCGCACCAATAGTGAAATTATTGAAGCTCCTTTTGATGAATTAGATATTGACACAAATTCTCGGACTTATGAAATGAGTTTTCGCCAACCTATTTATCAAACTCCTAGTACAGAAATTGCTTTAGGTTTAACAGGTTCTGTAGAAGAATCACAAACTACTCTTTTAGATGAACCTTTTCCAGGTTCTATTGGTGCAGAAGATGATGGGGAAATTAATATTTCTTCACTGCGTTTTTTTCAGGAATATACTTTTAGAAGTACCAAAGATGTATTTGTGACACGTTCAGAATTTTCTCTAGGGATAAATATTTTTGGTGCTACTGTTAATAATCAGGAGCGAGATGGAAGATATTTTCATTGGCGAGGACAAGTACAATATTTACGTTTATTAGCACCAGAAACGGTATTTTTAGTTAGGTCAGATATTCAGTTAGCTCCTATCAGTTTGTTTCCCCAAGAACAGTTTAGTTTAGGAGGAGGATTAAGTATAAGGGGGTATCGTCAGGATGCTTTGCTTGCTGATAATGGTATGTTTATTTCTACTGAATTTCGGTTCCCTATTTTGCGAGCAAGAAACTGGGATGCTACTTTACAATTAACTCCTTTTGTTGATTTTGGTACTGTTTGGAATAGTAATGAGTTGGAATTAATTGAGGATACTTTATCTTCTGTGGGTGCGGGTTTAAGATTCCAAATAGGAAGTCGTTTTTCTGCTCAATTAGATTGGGGAATTCCTTTTATTGAGATAGATACTAATGGAGATTCTTTGCAGGAAGAAGGTGTATATTTTTATCTTAGATATAGAGCTTTTTAGTTATAGTGCTAGGGAATAGGGAACAGCAGACTAATAAAGGGTTTTTCTTATAGGGAAATGCTCCGCAAACAGGATTTATAAATGTTCTAACTTTAATGCGTATAGCAGAAATTTATTCTGCTGTTGGAGGAGTAATAAAATAATCTATTTTGCCGGAGCGTGGGTTATATAGAATCCGGGTAATTAGTTATCGTATTACTGAGGAGTTATGAGTTATGAGTTATGAGTTAGGAGTTAGGAGTTAGGAGTTATGAGTTATGAGTTATGAGTTATGAGTTAGGAGTTATGAGTTATGAGTTATGAGTTAGGAGTTAGGAGTTAGGAGTTAGGAGTTACAAAGGAAATGACAATGCATAAATTTTTAAATTCGTATTCATGCTTAACATATTTTAGTTGAGGATTTTTGAATGCGATTACTGTATAACCGGATTTTATATTACGTACTTGAAGTTTATTTACCGAATAATTAATAGACGTCTTGCAGAAGTCAGGCAATAGGCAATAGGCACTCTTGCAATAGCGGTGCGACCCCGCGACGACGACAGATCGCTTGCCGAACGCGCACCAATAGAGGGGATGAAATTGTTGATTTGAGAGCTAGTATTGATTTAATTTTTACTTTTGCAAGAGAACTAATAATTAAATAATTCAGGTTGAAATCCTCCCCTTTTAAGGGGAAAAAATTTATTTTTTCCTTTGAGTCAATCCTTTCCCTTTTAGGGAGAGGTAATTATCCATTATCCATTAATGAAACCTACCTATTTGCCAACCAATTCGATAAATCGTCGAGATTATTAAACTTTAAAACTGCTTTAACTAAATCCTCCAAATCTTCCAAAGATAGACTTTCAAGCTGAGTAGCAATTTCCTTTTCTGGTACTTCTATAAAACGCTCTTTGAGTAAAAGCATTATGATAGCGATCGCCTGTTTAATTCTGCCTTTTTTCTCTCCTTTTTGTTCTACTTTTTCTTCAGCTAAAAGTATTTTGCCACTCTCATCTTGTGCCATAATTGCTCTCTGTTCCATCAACTCTAACTCTTCAGGACTTAAATTAATTTCGTTGGCAATATTCAGAGCTTTTTCTATTGCTGATACTTCCCCTAAACTTTCTGGAATTATCTCTAAACTGTCTGTTTCTTTTATAAAATAAATCCACTTATCCACTAAAGTTTTTAACTCGTCCAATGATTTATTAAACTTTGGTAATTCTACAAAAACTAATTCCATTTCTGCTGCTGTGTACTCAAAGAATTTTTCCTCATTTAAAAATGCAAAATGATTGACCACATCTGAGGTTTCTTCAAACATTTCAAAATCTGTAATTGTCACGGCAATTACTGGTTTTAAATTCATATAAGCTTGAGGAGGATTTAATTGAGCTGCATAAGTTTTTGCTAAGTTATAAACCACTCGTTTATCAAAGGCAGTAACGCTAGCTACTTGCATCTCAATAATTACTTGGGAATTATCATTTAATACTGCTCTGACATCCAAATAACTATCTTTTAAAGTTTCCACCTGACGGGGATTATAAGGGTTGAGAATTGTGAGGGATTTAATTTTGTTTTTCCCTTTATAAATAATGGCATTGAGAAAGCTAATTAATATGTCTTGACTTTGGTCAGAACCGAATATTTTTTTAAAAGCATAATCGGTTTTCGGACTGATAAATCTCATAGTAATTTTATATCCTAATTAATGATTAATTGATAAATTATAACTCTGTAGGGAGGTTGAATGCAAAGTCTCTACTTTATGTTTTATTCAAATTAAAACTACTTTGGGTAGGACTTATCTATTTGTAAACCAATTCGATAAATCGTCGAAATTATTAAAATCAAAAATCTCTTCGCTCAAATTTTCTAACTCCTCCAAAGATAAATTTGGCAACTGATTTTTCAGATTCTCTGGAATCTCACCAAAACGCTTTTTAAGTTGACGCATTATCAGAGCGATCGTCTGTTTAATTGTCGCTTTTTCTTCAGCAAAAAGTATTTTACCACTCTCATCTTGCGCCATAATTGCTCTCTGTTCCATCAACTCTAACTCTTCAGGACTTAAATTAATTTCGTTAGCAATATTCAGAGCTTTTTCTATTGCTGATACTTCTCCTAAACTTTCTGGGATTACATCTAAACTATCTGTTTCCTTTATAAAATAAATCCACTTATCCACTAAAGTTTTTAACTCGTCCAATGATTTATTAAACTTCGGTAATTCTACAAAAACTAACTGCATTTCTGCTGCTGTATATTTAAAGTGTTTTTTCTCATGTAAAAAGGAGAAACGATTGACAACATCTTTGGTTTTTGTAAACATTTCAAAATCTGTAATTGTCACGGCAATTACTGGTTTTAAATGTCTATAACCTTGACGAGGACCTAATTGAGTTGAGTATGTTTTTGCTAAGTTATAAACCACTCGTTTATCAAAGGCAGTAACGCTAGCTACTTGCATCTCAATAATTACTTGAGAATTATCATTTAATACTGCTCTAACATCCAAATAACTATCTTTTAAAGTTTCCACCTGACGGGGATTATAAGGGTTGAGAATTGTTAGGGATTTAATTTTGTTTTTCCCTTTATAAATAATGGCATTGAGGAAACTAATTAATATGTCTTCACTTTGGTCAGAACCGAATATTTTTTTAAAAGCATAATCGGTTTTTGGACTGATAAATCTCATGGTAATTTTATCTCCTAATTAATGATTAATTATTAAATTATAACTCTGTAGGGAGGTTGTATGCAACGTCCCTGTTAATATTGATAATTAATAATTAGACATCTCCAAAAATCCCAAATAAAATCAATTTTTTCTCCCCTATTTCTGTAGTAATAGTAGTGGGAGCATCTTGCTCCCTAACTCTTACCAATTGCCAATTTCCTCCAAACCTATTCTCAAAAAAAGGCAAGATTTTTGACACAAATAAAATAGGATTGCTATATGTAAACTTCAATATTTCTAATTATCGCTGTTTTCTATTGTTGGAAATTCGACTTTATCATAAATGTCTGCCAGGGTTATTTGAAAATCAATTGAGTTGAGAGAGATAGTTTCTTCGAGTTCATTATATTCTGAAAAAATCCATTTTTTTTGAGCAGTTTTGAAATATTGTTCGACTTGAATTGTGTATTGATCTATGAGTAGATATTATTGAAATGTAGGAATAGTTCGATAAGCTGCAAATTTTTCATCTTTATCATAATTTCTAGTTGAATTTGACAAAACTTCGGCAATTATTATGGGGTTGGTAATGGTGTCTTTTCTTCCTTGTTGTAATTGTAAATTTCCTGGAGTTACCATAACATCAGGATAAGTATAGATGCGTTTTTTCGGAATCCAAAGTCGTTGGTCTGCAACAAAAACTCGATAGGGTTGACGTTTAAGGGAAAAATTTAAAGATGCACTGAAGTTAAGGGCAATTTGATTATGATTTGGAGTTCCACCAGTTATATGAATAATTTCACCATTAATGTATTCGTGTCGTTCTTGTGAGTTAGTTTCAATGTTTAGGTATTCGGTGGGAGTGTAGTTTTTTTGTTGTTTAATTTGCATGGTTTTCAGGTTTTATGGAAAAGGTAATTGCTGCTGTTTTTACTTTTAAAATAAAGTAAGAATTTAGCTTTATTAAATAGCTGAATGCTTACAAAATTAACTCTCATCATTACTAAAATTACTATCTGTAAGTTGTGGTTCATATTTTGCATACCAATATTCAATAACTAGCAAAGATGAATTAATTAACCGATTCCAATTATTATCATCTAATTTAATTTGCTCTGTGGCAGGTCTAAAATGCACTATTGAATTACGAATTTTATAAATAAAATTTCCTAAATTTCCCTTTTTTGTACCTTCAATATCAGCTTTGACTTGACGAAGTATTTGACGTGCTGTATCGGGAGAATTATTAATCAGTTTATTCAATGCTTCATTTTCTTTTGGTTTCCAACCAATATAAGACTCAATATCATCAGCAAAGTCTAGTAAAGAGCATTTAATATTCAGGTTCAGTTTTTTGTGCAAGTCTTCTAGTGCTGATATAGGAAACAATCTTTCAATACATCTATAAATATCAAGAAATGAATATTTCCAAGAAACAGAAACTAAGCTGAATAGTAAACTTTCATAGGGGATATTCTTTGAACCTTCAATGAATAGCTTTTCAAACTGATTCAGAGTATCTGATGAAAATTTTAATGATATTAGTTGGCTACTTTTAACAGCACAGAAACCAGAAATTCTGGTAATATTTATTTTGTCTAAACTTAAAAAAGGAGAATTTTCGGGAATTTTATAAACAAAGATAGGTTCAAAAAAATCTTTTACTTTAGAAAATTCATATGGAATTATCTCATCTTCAGATTCAGATTCAGATGGATAAAAAATTTCATCTCTAATCTTATAGGGGTTTACTTTTTTATTGACTGATATTTTCAGTTCAAACAATAAAGCTGTAACTATACCTGCATTCAATTCTAGAAACTGAATAACTTCTTCTTCTTGATTTGTTTCTAAATATTCCTGCACGCCAATAGTTACAAAATAATCATTACCATCATATTGAAAAGATGCTGTTTGAAAATTTGGTAAAATATGATATTTCTCGTCGATAACTTTTAAACTTTTTAACCACTCTTTATCTTCATCATTAGTTTCAATACAGCGTTTTTTCTGTCTATCAATAACAACATCAATTTGATTATGTTCAACAAAATCAGCTAATTCTCCAAAGATATATTTATTGGCTTCCTTCATATTTATTGACATATTGTTATTAGTAAGCTCTCCAACATGGTGTCATTGTTTTAACATCAAATTTTTCTTCTATTAATACTTTAAAAGCTCCTAAAAAGAAGGTTCTGTCAAAGTTAGCAGATTTACCAGGTTTTTGACTAATAAGTTCATTGAGTATTGGAAAATCTAAAAAATCACCTATTTCACCAGGTTTCATTTTTTCAAGTTTTGCAAAAAGTTGATTAGCACCATTTTCTATTTCATTCCATCTTTTATTTTGTTTTTCTAAATCATAATCATTACCAGGTCTACCTTGTACATATAAAGCAATAGAAGTTACAAAACCAATACAAGCTGCATGACTACTAAATAAATCTTTACCTTCTTTAAAATATCCCTCTTCTTCTGTATTTTTATATGCAGATATAACTTTATCGAAGTCAGCTAAATATCCTATCACTTCATAGAAAATATTTGTAAAATTAGGATTAGCTACTGATTCTATAAAGTCTTGTTA
>NZ_JAAHHT010000161.1:12642-22354 GCF_010672085.1 Okeania sp. SIO3I5 | reverse complement strand
AATGACTTCTTAAACTTGGGCAATTCTACAAAAACCAACTTCATTTGTTCTGCTTTATACTTAAAGAATTTTTGCTCATGTAAAAAAGCAAAATGATTCACAACATCTGAAGATTTCTTAAACATTACAAAATCTGTAATTGTCACGGCAATTACTGGTTTTAAATTCAGATAAGGTTCATGATTACCTAATTGAGTCGAATAAGTTTTTGCTAAGTTATAAACCACTCGTTTATCAAAGGCAGTAACCTTAGCTACTTGCATCTCAATAATCACTTGGGAATTATTTTTTAATACCGCTCTAACATCCAAATAACTATCTTTTAAAGTTTCCACTTGACGGGGATTATAAGGATTGAGAATTGTCAGGGATTTAATTTTGTTTTTCCCTTGATAAATAATGGCATTGAGAAAGCTAATTAATATGTCTTGACTTTGGTCGGAACCAAATATCATTTTAAAAGCATAATCGCTTTTTGGACTAATAAATCTCATGGTAATTTCATCTCCTAGTTAATTATCAATTCTGTTGTCTCATTATCAAATAAAATGATAACTCCGTAGGGACGTTTAGCTAACGCATAACTCCGTTAACGCCGGGCGACATGAAACGCATTTTTGTTACGCAACGTCCCTACAATAAAAAGCACTTTGGGTAGCACTTATCTATTTATTAACCAATTCGATACATCGTCAAAATTAGTCAAATCAAAAATCTCTTCTATCTGCCAACCAATTCGATAAATCGTCGATATTATTAAACTTTAAAACTGCTTTAACTAAATTCTCCAAATCTTCTAAAGATAGACTTTCAAGCTGACTAGCAATCTCATCTTCTGGAACTTCTATAAAACGCTCTTTGAGTAAAAGCATTATTAGAGCGATCGCTTCTTCAATTCTGCCTTTTTTTTCTGCTTTTTCTTCTGCCAAAAGTATCTTGCCAGTTTCATCTTGTGCCATAATTGCCCGTTTTTCTAGCAACTCTAATTCTTCTGGACTGAGATTAATTTCATTGGCAATATTCAGAGCTTTTTCTATTGCTGATACCTCTCCTAAACTTTCTGGAATCACCTCTAAACTATCCGTTTCTTTAATAAAATAAATCCACTTATCGACTAAAGTTTCTAATTCCTCCAATGACTTCTTAAATTTGGGCAGCTCTACAAAAACTAACTGCATTTCTGCTGCTGTATACTTCACAAATTTTTTCTCATTTAAAAAAGAAAAATAATTGACTACATCTGGGTTGTTTTCAAACATTTCAAAATTTGTAATTGTCACAGCAATTACTGGTTTTAAATTCATATAAGCTTGACGAGGACCTAATTGAGTTGAATAAGTTTTTGCTAAGTTATAAACCACTCGTTTATCAAAAGCAGTAACGTTAGCTACTTGCATCTCAATAATCACTTGAGAATTATCGTCTAATACTGCTCTAACATCCAAATAACTATCTTTTAAAGTTTCCACTTGACGGGGATTATAAGGATTGAGAATTGTCAGGGATTTAATTTTGTTTTCCCCTTCATAAATAATGGCATTCAGAAAGCTAATTAATATGTCTTGACTTTGGTCAGAACCAAATATTTTTTTAAAGGCATAATCGGTTGTCGGACTGAGAAATCTCATGGTAATTTCATCTCCTAGTTAATTATCAATTCTGTGGCTTCATTATCAAATAAAATGATAACCTTGTAGGGACCTTGCACGCAACATCCCTACAATAAAAAGCACTTTGGGTAGCACTTATCTATTTATTAACCAATTCGATACATCGTCGAAATTAGTAAAATCAAAAATCTCTTCGCTTAAATTTTCTAGCTCCTCTAAAGACAAATCTGACAACTGTTTTTTCAGATTTTCTGGAATCTCTCCAAAACGCTTTTTGAGTAGGCGCGTTATCAGAGCATTTGCTCCTTTTTGTTCAGCAAAAAGTATCTTACCACTCTCATCTTGTGCCATAATTGCCCGCTGTTCTAGCAATTCTAATTCTTCAACACTTAGATTAATTTCATTAGCAATATTTAGAGCTTTTTCTATTGCCGATACTTCTCCCAGATTTTCGGGGATTATCTCTAAATTGTCTGTTTCTTTGATGAAATAAATCCACTTATCGACTAAAGTTTCTAATTCCTCCAATGACTTCTTAAATTTAGGCAGCTCTACAAAAACTAACTGCATTTCTGCTGCTGTATACTCAACAAACTTTTTCTTATTTAAAAAAGAAAAATAATTGACCACATCTGGGTTGTTTTCAAACATTTCAAAATCTGTAATTGTCACGGCAATTACTGGTTTTAAATGTCTGTAACCTTCACGGGGACCTAATTGAGTTGAATAGGTTTTTGCTAAGTTATAAACCACTCGTTTATCAAAGGCAGTAACGCTAGCTACTTGCATCTCAATAATCACCTGGGAATTATCGTCTAATACTGCTCTGACATCTAAATAACTGTCTTTTAAAGTTTGTATCTGAGGGGGATTATAAGGATTGAGAATTGTTAGGGATTTAATCTTATTTTTCCCTTCATAAATAATAGCATTGAGAAAGCTAATTAATATTTCTTCACTTTGGTTGGAACCAAATATTATTTTAAAAGCGTAATCGGTTTTGGGACTAATAAATCTCATAATAATCTCGACAAAAATACGAATTTTTAGTTTTTATATTATACCAAATACGTTGGCTTCGGAGTGTTATAAGAAACCGGGTTTATGGAAAGTAGATGTTAAGAGAGTGAGGCATTAATATAAACCCGGTTTCTGTTTTTTTGCACCGATATTAATGGATTTGATATTATAGCTGAGAAAGAGTTGCTTAGGACATGGACTGATGATGAACCTTAGACTGGGAAATGTTTTTCTAACTGTTCCCTGTTCCCTATTCCCTGTTCCCTGCTATATACCATTTTTGTAGTGATCGCTATCCTAAAAGCATGATATTTACAAACTATTTTTATGATTCTCTAACTGCAATAAACATTCTTGAAATACATAATTTACTACAGAAAATAATCTATCTAAATCTCCAATGTTATAACTGATAATATTTCTTGTAAAAATATCTCCTTTCAATTTCCCAAACTGCCAAACTTGACCGTTAGAAACAATACCAAAAATTGTTTGTTCTAAATCCTTATTAATTTTCTGTACTGCAACTAATTCAGCTAAACATTGACCCCATCCTTCGTTAAAATTATCTTGTTTTGCCTCAACTAGTAAAAAATATGGTTTATCAAAAATAATTGTAGTTAAAGGATGGCGTTTTGCCACGATATAATCTGGTTTTCCAGACAAATTTTCATCGTAAGTTAATGTCTGATGACTCCAAAGAGTTAATTTTTTTCTATACATTTTCCAGACTTCTTTTAAGACTGGATAAATCAGGTTTTCACAAATAGCATCTTCTGAATTATCAACAACACCATCTGTAAATAATAATTCTAGTTCTGCTCGAAAACTCTGAGGTACAGTAAATTCAAGTTCGTTGATAAAATCTGATAAAATATACTTAATTTGAAATTCTTGGGCGACTGTTGCAATATTTTTGTAATTACTAAATGGCATAATTCAATGGATAATTGATAATTGATAATGTTATACCAAAAAACGATCGCTCTCCATAAAATACTAGATTTTAGAGATTTTTTTCACTATTCTCTAACTGCAATAAACATTGTTGAAATACATAATTTACTACGGCAAATAATTTATCTAAAGATTCAATGTTATAACTGATGATATTTCTCGTAAAAATATCTCCTTTCAATTTCCCAAATTGCCAAAGTTCACCATTAGAAACAATACCGAAAATAGTTTGTTCTAAATCGTTATTAATTTTCTGTACTGCAACTAATTCCGCCAAACATTGACCCCATCCTTCATTAAAATTATCTAGCTTTGCTTCAACCAATAAAAAATAAGGTTTATCAAAAATCATCCTGCCTAAAGGATTGAGTTTAGTCACTATATAATCTGGTTGTCCTGATAGTTTTTCATCATAGGTTAAAGTCCTATGACTCCAAAGCATTAATTTGTCATAATAGGGTTTCCAGACTTCTTTTAAAATTGGAAAGATTAAATTCTCACAAATAGCATATTCTGAACTGTATACAGATAAGTTAGAAATTGCAAAATCTAACTCCTCTTTAAAATTCTGATTCACGGAAAATTGAATTTCATTGACAAAATTTGTATAAATATATTTAATTTGAAATTCTTGGGCAACTGTATCAATATTTTTGTAATTACTAAATGGCATAATTTAATGGATAATGGATAATTGATAATGTTATACCAAAAAGCGATCGCTCTCCATAAAATACTAGATTTTATAGATTTTCTTCACTATTCTCTAACTGCAATAAACATTGTTGAAATACATAATTTACTACGGCAAATAATTTATCTAAAGATTCAATGTTATAACTGATGATATTTCTCGTAAAAACATCTTCTTTCAATTTCCCAAATTGCCAAAGTTCACCATTAGAAACAATACCAAAAATTGTTTGTTTTAAATCGTTGTTAATTTTCTGTACTGCAACTAATTTTGTAATTACTAAATGGCATAATTTAATGAATAATGAATAATGAAAACTACAGCGGATTCTATCAGGCGTGAGGTACACCCACGCGGGCAAGATGCCCGCTACTTAGAACATTTAATTGTTAATATCTGTACTTCATATACTTGGAATCTGGTGTATCTCTAATTATCCATTATCCATTGGTAAAGCATTTTCCATTTTACTCAACCAATCTCTCAAATTTTCTAATTGTTTATCTGCACTTAAAACACCTAATCCTCTAACTGTAACTTTACCCTTACTAAAGACAAAACGAGACTTTAAATGACCTGGTAATTTCTCCTTTAATAAATTCCATGCAGGTTCCTCCATTGGTGTTTCTAAAACAACGTGTTGTTTGCCTTCCACTTTAATCCGAGAAAAGCCGATTTTTTTGGCAATTTGTTTTAATTCCATCATCCTTAATAACTGTAAACCAGCTTTAGGAATTGCACCGTAGCGATCGCTCCAATCAACCTCTATTTCACTCAATTCTTCCCGACTATTAGCAGCAGCAACGGAGCGATAAGCACTCATTTTTTGATCTATGTCTGGAATATAATCTGCGGGAATAAACGCAGTCAAAATCAGGTCAATTTGTGTATCATCAACTTGAGGAATTTCCTGCCCTTTGATCTCTCGAATTGACTCTTCTAACATTTCCGTATACAGATCGAATCCGATGGCGTTCACCTGACCGGACTGCTCTGCTCCCAAAATATCCCCTGCTCCCCGAATCTCTAAATCTCGCATTGCCAACTGATACCCAGACCCCAATTGAGTAAACTCCTGAATTGCCCGCAACCGTTTTTGTGCCTCATCTGTCAGCGCGACTCCACCGGAAGCAGTAGTTGGATAAAACAACCACGCATGAGCTTGCACCCCTGCCCTACCTACCCTTCCCCGCAACTGATACAACTGCGACAAACCAAACTTGTGAGCATCTTCGATTAATATTGTGTTGACGCGGGGAATATCTAAACCAGATTCAATAATTGTGGTGCAAACTAAAATGTCAGCTTCCCCCGCACTAAATGTCAGCATAATTGACTCCAACTCTGCTGCTTCCATTTGTCCGTGACCAATATTAATTCTTGCTCCAGGAATCATTTGCCGCAACTTTCCCGTTAATTCTTCAATACCTTCAATGCGTGGTACCACATAAAATACTTGCCCTCCCCGATTTAATTCTTGTCTGATGGCAGTGCGGGCAGTTTCCAGATCGTAGGGTGCTAGATGAGTTTTGATCGGGCGACGCAAAGGAGGTGGAGTAGTAATCAAACTCATTTCCCGAATCCCCGAAAGCGCCATATATAATGTGCGGGGAATTGGAGTAGCAGTCAGTGTCAACACATCGACCTGAGCTTTGAGCGCCTTAATTTTTTCCTTCTGGTTAACACCAAACCGTTGTTCCTCATCCACCACTAACAAACCTAATTCCCGAAACTGGATCGTCTTACTTAAAATAGAGTGAGTGCCAACAATAATATCTAATTCCCCTGTTGCTAACCGCCGTTGAATTTCTTTCTTTTCAGTAGCAGTACGGAAGCGGTTGAGTAAACCTATTTCTATGGGGTACGGAGCAAAACGTTCTTTGAGAGTGTGATAATGTTGTTGGGTTAAAACTGTTGTCGGTGCAAGAAATGCTACTTGTTTTTCAGCGGTGACAGCTTTGAAAATTGCCCGGATGGCAACTTCTGTTTTGCCGAAACCAACGTCACCACAAACCAAACGATCCATTGCTCGTTCGCTTTCCATATCCCGTTTCACATCTTGGGTTGCTTTCAACTGATCGGGGGTAGGTTGATAGGGAAATGAATCTTCCATTTCTTCTTGCCATGGGGTGTCAGCGGGAAAACTGTAACCTGTTTGTTGAGCGCGTTGAGCATAGAGTTTCAGCAAGTCAACAGCTAATTTTTTGATTGACTTACGGACTTTATTTTTGGTACTTTCCCAAGTTTTGCCGCTCAGTTTATTGAGCTGGGGTTTTTTCTTATCGGTATTTCTCAACCGCGACAGAGAACTGAGTTGATCGGCAGCAACTCTGAGCAAACCGTCAGCATATTGAATTGTCAGATAGTCGCGAGTTTCGTTATTTATAGTCAGACTTTCTAATTTCACAAACTTACCAATACCGTGTTGGCGGTGAACTACATAATCGCCGGGGCGAAGTTTGTTGGGATCTACTTGTTTGGAAGCAGCTTGACGACGTTTGCGAATATAGCTGGGAGTGGCGAGGGTGTGTTGTCCGTAAAATTCTCTGTCGGTGATGACTGCTAACCGGAATGTGGGCAAAATAAATCCTTCTAATTCTGCTAAACCACTATATTTGAGAGCAATGGGAGTATATTGGGTTTGCAGTCTGTTAATAGCGGGGTAGTCGCGGGGATTGGGAATAAATTGAGCGGGGCAGTCGTGTTCCTGGAGGAGAGAGACGGAGCGCGACGGTTGAGCGGAAATGAGGAAAATGGAATGTTTACGTTCCCTTTCCTGGCGCAAATTTTCTGCCAGTTTTGCGTATTGGTGCGGCATCACTGGTAAGGGGCGACTGGCGAGGTTGAGGGTGTAGGGAACGGAGGCGGTAATATCGCTCTTGATTTCTTTGGTGAGTTCGGATAAATATAGTCTGGGAAAAAATTCGACTTCTGCGAGGGAGTCGGCAAATGTACGATGAATTTTTGGTAATGGTGAGGATGCTTCGTCGTTCTTGAGTTGTTGCCAATTTTCTTCTACCAGTTCAAACCAGCGATCGCCATGAGCAGCACATTGATCTGGTTCGTCTATGGCAATGAGGGTATTTTCTGGCAGGTAGTCTAATAGGGAAGCATAAGTTGAGTCGGTGATTGACTCTAAATTTCCTAACCCCCACTGACTAAAATCTCTTGGTGTTAAGACGATTTGGGGAATTTTGTCAAGGGAACGTTGGGTGGAAGGATCGAATTCCCGAATTTTTTCGAGTTCGTCCCCAAACCATTCTAGACGGACTGGTAATTCTGAGGCGACGGGAAATACATCTATAATATCGCCCCGGCGACTCCACTGTCCCTCGGTTTCCACTAATGCCACTCGTTCGTATCCCATCTGGGCAAGTTTTTCATCTAAAGATATACACTTTAAACCATCAGACTCAGAATCATTTATCCGTGTCTTGCTGAAGATTTTGGAGTTACTGGTAATACTAGGGGCGAGGGTTAGGCAGTAGGGTTGAAATTCTTTAACTGTAGGTAGGTGAGGTTGGAGCGATCGCTCTGTTGCCACCACGGCCATTTTTGCTTTATTGCTATTGTTGCCATCGCTAGCTGCATTTTCTAGCGTCACCAAGTCTGCCAAAACCTGCATTTGTCCCCAAATCATTTCTTCTGAGTAGGAAGGTTCGTAAGGGGATGCTTCTGAGGTGGGGTAAAAGTGAACTGTTGGCCATCCTATTGCTTCTAATTGTGCCGCCCACCGTCCCGCTTCTTCTAAAGTGGCAGTGACAATGAATAAATTTTGCTCTTGTTGTTGGGCGAGGGTGGATGCAACTAAACCTTTGGGTAAACGGGGAGCGCCGTTTAGTTGTAGACATTGGTGTTGTTGGAGTTTCTTTAGGAGTTCGGTGGTGAGAGGCGATCGACTAAGTAGTTTAATAATAGAAGATAATGTCATTTCAGTTATCAGTTATCAGTTATCAGTTACAGAAATTACGCAGAAACCGGGTTTATTAACGAAATTTCCTAGTTTGAAAAACAATAATTAGGGTAATAAACCCAGTTTCTTGTTTAGATACATAAATCCTATAATTTTATTAGTATTTTATAGCAAGTTTAAATAGGTTGTAATATTTGAGCGTAGGGGTTTGTTCTCCAAACCCCATTTTTCCAAACCCCATTTCTCTATTGGAATTTGCTGATTAAATTTCCAACCTTTAAAAATCAACGTTTGAGTTTTTTTCGGAATTTTTATTACTATTTTATAGCAAGTTTAAATAGGTTGTAATATTTGAGCGTAGGGGTTTGGAGAACAAACCCCATTTTTCCAAACCCCATTTCTCTATTGGAATTTGCTGATTAAATTTCCAACCTTTAAAAATCAACGTTTGAGTTTTTGGGGGAATTTTTATTACTATTTTATAGCAAGTCTAAATAGGTTGTAATATTTGAGCGTAGGGGTTTGGAGAACAAACCCCATTTCTCTATTGGAATTTGCTGATTAAATCTCCAACCTTTAAAAATCAACGCTTGAGTTTTTGGGGGAATTTTTATTACTATTTTATAGCAAGTCTAAATAGGTTGTAATATTTGAGCGTAGGGGTTTGGAGAACAAACCCCATTTTTCCAAACCCCATTTCTCTATTGGAATTTGCTGATTAAATCTCCAACCTTTAAAAATCAACGCTTGAGTTTTTTTCGGAATTTTTTATTACTATTTTATAGCAAGTTTAAATAGGTTGTAATATTTGAGCGTAGGGGTTTGGAGAACAAACCCCATTTTTCCAAACCCCATTTCTCTATTGGAATTTGCTGATTAAATCTCCAACCTTTAAAAATCAACGTTTGAGTTTTTTTCGGAATTTTTATTACTATTTTATAGCAAGTTTAAATAGGTTGTAATATTTGAGCGTAGGGGTTTGGAGAACAAACCCCATTTTTCCAAACCCCATTTCTCTATTGGAATTTGCTGATTAAATTTCCAACCTTTAAAAATCAACGTTTGAGTTTTTGGGGGAATTTTTATTACTATTTTATAGCAAGTCTAAATAGGTTGTAATATTTGAGCGTAGGGGTTTGGAGAACAAACCCCATTTCTCTATTGGAATTTGCTGATTAAATCTCCAACCTTTAAAAATCAACGCTTGAGTTTTTGGGGGAATTTTTATTACTATTTTATAGCAAGTCTAAATAGGTTGTAATATTTGAGCGTAGGGGTTTGGAGAACAAACCCCATTTTTCCAAACCCCATTTCTCTATTGGAATTTGCTGATTAAATCTCCAACCTTTAAAAATCAACGCTTGAGTTTTTTTCGGAATTTTTTATTACTATTTTATAGCAAGTTTAAATAGGTTGTAATATTTGAGCGTAGGGGTTTGGAGAACAAACCCCATTTTTCCAAACCCCATTTCTCTATTGGAATTTGCTGATTAAATCTCCAACCTTTAAAAATCAACG
>NZ_JAAHHT010000161.1:10736-12542 GCF_010672085.1 Okeania sp. SIO3I5 | reverse complement strand
TTTTATAGCAAGTTTAAATAGGTTGTAATATTTGAGCGTAGGGGTTTGGAGAACAAACCCCATTTTTCCAAACCCCATTTCTCTATTGGAATTTGCTGATTAAATCTCCAACCTTTAAAAATCAACGCTTGAGTTTTTTTAGGGTTTAAAAAAGTACCAGGTTTTCAGTATAAAACGCTCAAAAAAGTTAGCATTTTGGGCAGAGACTTGGGCAAAAAAATTACTCCCTTACTGCCGTACGGACGTTCGCATTTTTGTTATGCAAAGTCCCTACCTATACCCTACTCTTTAAAAAGACTTTTTCAGCAAACCCAAGTTAGGGTTTGGAGACCAAACCCCTACAGTTTTTTTCAAAAAACCCAAGTTAGGGTTTGGAGACCAAACCCCTACAGTTTTTTGACAAATCATTTATGATTGCTATATATTATCCCAAATTCATAACTTAGTTGTCATTCTATGGAGAATTATTTCCAATTTATTAAACCGAAAAAAATCAAAATTTTATTATTATTAACATTTACCTGGATAATTATACCTCTATTTTTGGTAGAAATTTTAATGATTGTTTTTGAACCATACCTATTTAAAGGTCTGTATCAATATGACCCAGATTTAGGTTTTCGGGTGAGACCTTATATTAATGGTAATAATCAATTTGGTTTTAATGACAGAGATTATCCCCTAGAAAAAGATCCTAATAAATTTCGTCTTTTGGTTGTGAGTGACTCTTTTAATTGGGCGGGTGGAAAAGAGGGAAATTATACGGGTTTGTTGGAGAAAAAATTTGATAATTATTATGGTAAAAGTCAGGTTGAAGTAATTAATGTTGGCTATCCAGGAACTCATACTGGCGAACAATTAGCTATGTTAAAAAAGTACGGATTACAATATAATCCAGACTTAGTAGTATTGGGTTTTTTTGCAGGTAATGATTTTCGGGATGCCGATCCAGAAAGGAAACGAATTATTGTCAATGGCATATATCTAGATATAGATAAGAAAGACGAGTTAATTATTTTTGGTTATCCAATTATTGGTAAGTCTAGATTCTTCATGTTTTTACAGCAAAAATATAAAGTTTACCAAGAATTACAAAAGGCTAAACAGGATTCTGCTAAGTTGCCAAATAGTTCTCTTATTGCTAGTTTAAATTTAGCCTCAGCTCCAATTCTTGAAAGGGAAAAATCTCCGGGAATTTTATCTAAAAAAGCTTTTCTACGGGTGGAAAAAAGTCGGCTGAAGTTTTGCAAAATTAAGGATTTACTTGACGGTAAGCGGGATGAGAATATCAACTATATTTTTCAGAGTATTTTAAAGATGCAAAAATTACTAAAATCTCGGAATATTGAATTTGTAGTGGCTATTTATCCTGACGAATATCAAGTTAATAATGAGTTATTAAATGAAATTTTTACCGAGTACGACGATTTAAAACCAGAGTCTTATAATTTGACTTGTCAACAAGAAATTTTGAGCAAATTTTTAGCAGCTAATAACATTCCTTATCTAGATATGTTGGAGAGATTTAAAATCGAACAAAATAACCGTCCTTTATACTTACTGAGGGAACCCCATTGGAATAATGCTGGAAATTTATTAGGTGCCGATATTTTGTTTGATTATTTGGTTAAAGATACAGATAAATTTTTTTGGGAAAACCCCTCTCCCTACATGGAAAAGGATAGAATTAACTCAGACTAAATTTTCCCTTTCAATTTTTCTGTTTTGACGATTCATTAAAAGGCTAAACAGGATTCTACAAAGTTGCTAAATAGTTCTGTAATTGCTAGTTTAAATTTAGCCTCA
>NZ_JAAHHT010000161.1:1396-10526 GCF_010672085.1 Okeania sp. SIO3I5 | reverse complement strand
GACGAATATCAAGTTAATGATGAGTTATTAAATGAAACTTTTGCCGAGTACGATGATTTAAAACGAGAGTCTGATAATTTGACTTGTCAGCAAGCAATTTTGAGCAAATTTTTAGCAGCTAATAACATTCCTTATCTAGATATGTTGAATAGATTTAAAATCGAACAAAATAACCATCCTTTATACTTACTCAGGGAACCCCATTGGAATAGTGCTGGAAATTTATTAGCTGCCGATATTTTGTTCAATTATTTAGTTAAAGATATAGATCGATAATTAATAATTAACAATTAATAATTAATAATTAATAATTATTTCTTCTGTAATAGAAGGATTGCCTAAAAGGAATTTTTTTCTTCTCTTGGTCGATTCGATATGGTTAGGTAACCTATCCATCCCATCCTAGGTCATGCTCTGCAAACGACCGCTTTTTTCTCCATAAATAAAAAGGCTTGATACATTAATTTTTCGGTAAATTTACTTCATAAATATAGGAATTACTATAATTAATCTAGTTATTAATATCAAATTCCCTTTATTCGGTATAAAAAAAAAATTTCATCTTCAGCTATTACCAAATATTTCTAAATTTTTTGCTCTCCTAACTCCTGTACGGGCGAATAGCAATTCGCTCCTACAACTTCTGAATTATTATCTAATACCTGATCTGATTTAGCCAAATAAATTCCCGATAATACTAATACAAACGTCAACGCATTTAATAAACTCAATTCTTCCTCAAAAATTCCCCAGGCCAAGAATGCCGCAATAATCGGTTCCAGCAACAAAATTAGAGAGACAAACCCAGATGAAAATTGTTTTAAACTGTAAATTAATGCACTTCCTCCAATTAAGTTACACAAAATCCCTAGACCAATAACACTCAACCATCCAGAAAGAGAAACTGGTAATAGTTTCTCTTCAAAAAGCAACGCAAATGGTAACAATAATAGACAGCATAAACAGTTATTCCATATTAAAATTGTAGTTGTTTTAAATTTAACTCGGAGATGCTCTATTACCAAAATTACCCCAGCGTAGAAAATGGCATAAACTAATGCAATGGTGTCCCCTATCAATGTATATTTAGCTAGGTGAAAATCTTGAAAACCAATTATTAAACTTCCTCCTAGAGCTATAATTATACCTATTAAAAAGCGACTACCAAAAGATTTACTTAACAGTAACCACCCACTCAAAACAGTAAAGATAGGAGTTGTATTGTGGAGGAGATTAGAGTTAGCAACGGTTGTTTTTGTCAGAGACCATGCCCAAGTTACTAGACAAGCTATATTTAGAATAGCAAGAAGGAATAAATAGAAAAAATCCTTGAAAGTATAAGTCTCTTGAAAATTAGTAGATAAGCGATCGCTCTGCTTATCCGAAAGTATTTTAATACCATTTCCCAGAATTAAAGCTAGACTGGTAATCCAAAAGCGATTAAATATTGTTGCATAAGAACCTAACTCATTTTCAGCAATACGAGTCAGAATTGGGGCAAAAGATAGAGTAATAATCGCAATTCCTAAGAAGGTAATTGACCAAATTGGAGATTCTTTAGTTAACACTATGAGCTTCCTTAATAACTATCATCTAAAAGAGGGAGTAGGGAATAGGTATAGAGGGGGAAATAGTTGATAATTGATGGGATTTTTGATTGTTTGAGATGTCTATTGATTAATTTCTCGGAAGCAGATTTTCTACTCCTCTACTCCTTACCTAATAATTAAATAATTTAGCCTGAAAGTCTCCCCTTTCAAGGAGAAAAAAGCGGTTGAAGGATGGCGACGAAACCTCGCCATATCCAATCAAGCAAGAGAAATAAATTTTTTCCTTTTAGTCAATCCTCTTCCTTTTAGGGAGAGGTAATTATCCATTATCAATTATCCATTATCCATTAATGAATCCCTATTATTTAATTACCTGACAAAACAGTAAGATTTTCACCATTCTTATTAACTACATAAGTACCGGGAATTTGATAAAATTTAGTTGTTTTTGTATCTAATGCCCAAGCTTTAACATTAATATTTCCTTGGGGAAACTTATGAGTAGATAATACTTTTTGCCATCCCGATTTAAAGTATTTTTGACTCTTCAATTCTTTGACAAGATTAAGTCTTGGCATTGTTATATCTGCCACAGCAGAAACAATAGGTTCACCTTGCCAATTATCATAACTAAGAACTATGGTATCTACGGGTAAATTTGTATCAGTAAATATTGCCCAACCAGTCGCTAATAAGTTATTACCGCCAATAAATTCTAGCTTCTCAAAAATACCTTCTATTTGTCTAGTCTTATTGGTATCTACTAAGTCGGGAATGCGATTAGTTGCAATTAACCCAGGCTCTAAAAAACCTATTTCTGTTAAGTAATTAGCCCGTTCTTTTATATATTCAAAATAGTAAGGATCAATCAGATTTTGACAGTTATCGTGAGTAAAATCAATTAGTAGTAAACAGCCTTTATATTTCAAAAAATTTTGTTTCCATGACTTCATCTTGTCTACACTATAGGTTAAGTTGTGTACTTGGATAACAGTTATTATGCCAAGAAACCAGCAAATAATTTTCGAGAATAAACTTCTATTAATTAAAAAATATTCTTTTTTAATAGCATCTTCTCCCACAATTATCATTAAATGAATTATGGAAATAATAATATATGTTGAAAATGTTGTATATCTTGATGAAAGAGCCTGTTCTATACCAAGTGTTACTCTACCAGCAGATGTAACTAAAGCACTAATAACTGCATACGAACCTAGCATAATCCAGCCAATAGTTTGATGTCGCAATTCATAATCTTTAATATGCCTGATGACATAAGAACAAAAACCAATAAATAGAATAATAATTACCGCACCAAAAATAATTGAATTATTTAAGGGTTTTATACTACTACCAACTCCTAGAGAGCTACCTAAAAATGCTAGAAAATATTGGAAAGTTTGATATGGATATTGAAGTGATTCTAATGGACTAGGGTGAGATAATGGCTTTTGATAATTATGGAAGTAAAAGGTTATATTGGCTAGAAATACTATTATCCAAAGTAGATATAAAGTTATGTTTTTTCTAATATCTGACCAAGATTTTAGTTGTACTAAAACTAGCACTGGTAAGACTATTACCCAGGCTAATAAACCATTAGCATAAGAAAAAGTGCTGATGATTGATAAAACCATACAACTTAAAATTTTGCCTAGATTATTTAGTCTTGAATAAGCAATTAATATACAGGAGGTAATGCAGACTATAGGAGTAAAAACAACTATTTGAATACCCCACAACCAATTTTCATATTGAACAGCAGAAAAGATAAATATATTAGATACTAATGCTATGGTTAGACCTTTGATCTGGGAGCCACCTATTGTTAATCTATTTAAGATATAAATATTTACAGAAACTATGCAGGCAAGTAAAAATGTGACTAACATTTCATATCTAATATTCCATTTGCTTAGAAATGCTAGAGTCAGAAAAATTAGTCTGGGAAAAAATTTTCTACTTTCATTGTGCTGTGCTATTAAATCATTGAAAGATAGAGTTCCTTGATGAAATTTTTCAAAGATAGCAGAGATTTGCCATTGGTCTTGAATTGGTACATTTACACTATATTTAAGAATTAGAATCCCTAAAACTATAGCCGGAATTATTGCTATAAATAAACTGATGCCTAAAATTAACCTAGAACTTAATTCATAATTATTTTTTTGCATATTTAGATTAGATTTGGAAAATTTGTCTTGTATCATGTTCGATTAAATAGTTATAAATAATAGGTCATTTCAGTTATCAGTTATCAGTACCTCCGAGTTTAGTATTGGGATGGAAATACTGAATTGAATATTTTTTTAATCCTCTTAAAAGGGGAGGCTTTAGACCTGATTTGTTTGTAATAGGAAGGGGGCGAGTAGGAGCAATTTATGAATTGCTTCTAGAAGCAGATTCTATTGATAACTGATTATCTAAATAGGATATTAATTATACTCTAAATTTTTTTGGTTCAATTAATTGCTAAAATTTCATCCATATCATAATATATATCTACCTGATGATTGTCAACTATGGCAATCCTCTTAGATTTATGTAAATCAAGATTTTAGGGAAAATGGAACAGAGGAGAAAATCGGGATTTCCCTTGACTCATAGAATTTTTACAAATTATTTTGTAACTAATTTTATACCTATATATCGAAACTAGATTTGTAAGCATTCAGCCGTCAGTTATTAGCTATTACCTATTAATTTTTGGGAAGGTAAAAGTAATTGAGAAAGAATCAAAATTTACTGCCCAAGTCCCCTTTACCGAAAAATTTTGGTTTCAAGCTTCCCCTTTTAAGGAGATAATAAATAAAAATTTTCATAATTAGTCAATCCTCTGATTTTCAACAATTAATAATTATTAATTGTTGAAAAACCTTGGAAGTAATTATTCATTACTAATTGCTGAAGAGCTGACTTATAATAGGTGAATATTTACCTAGATTTATAGATATTTTTAGGTCGATTAAATACAGCAACTAACCCTAATATCAAGATAGCTATAGAAAAACTAAGTCATTAAAAAGTAAGCATTTAGTTGTCAGCTATCAGCTATAGCAATCCTATTTAAGTTGGAGTATTTTAGCTTGTAGGGGCGATTCGTGAATCGCCCCTACAAGGAGTCTCGAGTAATAATTTACTCATGTTTTCAGCTCCAATTAACTATTAGAAAAATTGTCACAACCAATTTAGGACTACTATATCAGCTTTATTACCTTTAGAGGAGGAAAAAGCAATTGAGATATTTCAGGAAAATTAAAAGTATTGGAACAAAAATGACCTGAACATTCGCAGTGTATACTAATTATTTATCAAATACCTAAAAGCTGACTGCTAAGAGCTGAATACTTACCAAATAATTCTCTCTATCTACTTAAAAAGCTAATAGCTGACAGTTATAGTCATTTCAGTTTAAATTGAGACAAGGTTTTCTTGCTGTGAAAGAGTTTCAGTTAAAAAAGTATTTCATTCTTAAATTAAATGATTATATATGTTATATTAACGTCTTATACCAATTTGAAAAAAGAATGTTACGAATAATAAGGATGATAAAAGAGGTGCATCTCAATATTTGCAAAAATACTTTTTTCCTATTCCCTATTCTCTGTTCCCTGTTCCCTAAAAGCAATAAATTTTTGGCTTTCTTAAAAATTGAGATGCACCCAATAAAAGACTTTATAGAATATGTCCCTTTGAGTAAAAAGCTCAGTTATGAACTAAGAAATGGTATTGAAGCTATTCATTATGACTCCTGACTCCTGACTCCTGACTCCTAAAAAATTACCTAGCTATTTGTAGCAAACATTTATCAATTTGGTATTACTGGTTAGTAATCTAGATTTGCTTTACTTAAATCAAGCCAAAATATTCATCCCATCTCGCAAAACCAAAACTTAATAATGAAAAAGATTTTTTCTCTAGTCCGTCAAACAGTAATTATTTCTTTAATCACATTTGGTTTAACAGAAATTGCATTCAGAATTTATCACAAAATTAATCCTTCGTTTATGTTTTACGATCCCTCATCTTATAATCGCTGGCGAGGAAAACCATTTTCTACAGATTATGATTTTCAGTTAAATTCTAGGGGATTTAAAGATGTCGAATTTACTAAACAAAAAGCAGAAGGTACATATAGAATTATTGGCATAGGTGATTCTTTTGCTTATAGTGGCGTACCTTATAAACACAACTTTTTAACTCTAT
Source organism: Okeania sp. SIO3I5 (assembly GCF_010672085.1). Classification (GTDB taxonomy): domain Bacteria; phylum Cyanobacteriota; class Cyanobacteriia; order Cyanobacteriales; family Microcoleaceae; genus Trichodesmium. The sequence continues at coordinate 4,767 of NZ_JAAHHT010000161.1, read as the reverse complement.
TGGAGTCTAAACTTAATCGGGATAGTCAGCAACCTATAGAATTAATAAATATGGGAATAATTGCTATTGGACCGAAAGATTATTTATCCCTATTTGTTAATGAAGGATTAGAGTTAAATCCTGATATGCTTTTACTATCTTTTTATGTTGGTAATGACTTTTCTGATAACTATAAATCCCAAGAAGATAGGAGGTTACTTAAGATTCAAGATTCTTACGTTTTATCTTTCTTTTATTTTCTAATTAAGGTAAACAGTAAGTTTGAAGGCAACCTCTATCATCATGGCATTGAATATCGAGAAGACTTGCCTACTGTACCAGATGACTTTCATCTGGAAGAGGCAAAAAAGAGAAGTTATATTTTTATCAAAAATCCTGAAAAAACAGATTTTCCAGAACATTTTAATGATGCTTTTAGCGACTTATTAAAAATCAAAGAAATCTGCGATCGCCAAAATATTACTTTAGTCGTAGTTTTAATGCCTGATGAGGTACAAGTCATTCAACAATTAAGAGAAAAAGTAGTTGCTAGTTACAATTTTTCTCCAGAACAATTTGACTTCCGGCAACCTAATAAATTACTATCTCAAGAACTGAATAAACATAATATTTATCATCTTGATATTGTGGAAGAATTTGTTGCTGCTGGTTCGGAAACTGCTCTCTACAAACCCAACGATATTCATTGGAATATTGCTGGTAATAGATTAGCTGCGGAAGTAATAGATAAGTATCTCTCTCAGAAATTTTTTCCCTAATACCAAAACATTTATCAAATTTGTAGTAGGGGCGGCCATTCGCCACTACAGGAGTCATCTGGGAATAGCTTCGATGCCATTTCTTGGTTCATAGTTTATCTTATTAGTTAAATCCACATCTCCTGTAAAGTCTTTTTCTTACTCTTATTATTCGTAACATTCTTTTAAAAAATTCCATACCACTATTCCCTATTCCCTATTCCCTATTCCCTAACTTCTACAGTAAGTGTAGTAAAAATTGAATTAGCTACAAATTCCGACAAAATATTTTCTCCAACTTCAGCATAATGACAACAACTATCTATATAAACTATTTCCTTAGCATCATCTAAAATTTTCACACCATTGAAAAAATTCACACCATTCTGTTTTAAATTATCTATTTTACTTAAAAGCACCGGATATCCTAATTCTGTTGCTTTCCTAAAAGGACTATCAGAGTCAAAAGCAATTTTCTGTTCTGTTTCACTATAAACTCGGTTAGTCGGATAATATTGATTAGGTTGTAGAACATGAAAATATAAAATGTTATTATTAGCAGCTATTTGCTTCATCATTATTGATGCTTTTTGCCAATGTCCTGCCATAGTTTGATATAATTCTGATTCTTCTAGTTCTGGGTTTTGCGCATAGAAATAAACAATACTAGCTTCTGTTTCTCCTGCTGCTTCTTGGGCTGCTTTTTTCCTTTCTTTATCAAAAATTTTGACATTTTTACGATAGGTTGTTGCTAAGTTTTGTACATAGATTGATGTCAGAGCATAACAATAAGCTACTTGACATTTATCTAAAGTTTCTAAAGCATCTTTCAATTTATTCTTACTATCATTAATTTTCAACATAGCTTGAATAGATTTTGTAGAAAGACTATTATTTGCGATGTTTGTTAATGGTACAACATGGTTGGTACTAGGCATCATAATATCAACAGCATTTTCATTATTTGCTTGTGCCAAAGTTACTTCATTAAAACCATCTATATTGATGATCATATCAAATTGTTGACCAATAGAAAGAAAGTAGTTTAATAATATTAATTGTTGTGGTTGTTTATAGCCTCCTGTTGCAAAAGACAAGATAATAAATTCCTTATCTTTAAATTCGGGAAGTTGTTTTAATTTCTTTTCTAAGATTTGATTCTGAATTTCATATATTGAATAGTTTGAGGCAACGGAACCACCAAATACTCCGATTATATATTGATTATTATTCTGCTTTTGATAAGGATAATCATAGGGAGAAATAAAACCAGCGCCATTATATTTAAAACCTTCTCTAAAATCAGGTCCTGGTTTTTGAACATAGCCAAAGTAAGGATGCAATCTTTCGATGACGGAGTCTTCTAATCTAATTCCTGCTAAGTTAATTCCCATTGCATTTTTATTGACATTGGCATTTATATTTTCATTTTCTTCTTGATTTTCTAGTTCTTCTCCTTGATTATTTTCCGTGACTTTTTCTCTGGTGTAGAAAAATTGCTTATTTTTGAAAAAATACCAACCCAGAGAACCTAATTCTAAAAATACAAATAAGAAAATTATGTTGATCAAAATGATTTTCCATAGTTCTGAGGGTTTTTTCAAAATACTCAAGTTTTTCATAGCAATTTTATAGCAAGTAATTTAGATGTTTTTTTAGTTATAGGCGTTATTGTTGTTGGTTTTTTTTCCTTAAGACAATCTACGCTCATTGAACTATTTTAGCTGTGTCGGTACTAGAATAATGAATTGATAGCTTACTGTTGAATACTACCCATTCTATAGAACCCCTAACCGTATCTTTTACCGAATAATTAATAATTAAATAATTAAATAATTCAGCTTTGTTAGCTTCCCCAATAAAGGGGAAAAAGTGGTCGTTTAGCTAGCGCACAACTTTCCTGAGGGAATGCTCCCCAAACGTTTTTCATGTCGCGCAGCGAAACGGAGTTCTATCGCTAAAGCACGATACTTTTTTAGTTGAATAAAAAGTCATGCTTATAGGCAAGTTAGCCCAGTTAATATTTATGATATCACAAAAATTGTGAGGATGGAACCGAAAATCCTTTGACGGGCGAAATTTTTCGGGAGCTTAAGGAAATGAAAATGTGATGGGTTTTCTACTTAGGAGCAATAGATGGAAAGATTCGACGATCAGAAAAACAAACATTATGATGTTTATCGGAAGCTCGAGAAGATGAAAATATTTTTGGTATTGCTTTGCCAAAGAAAATTCCCAAATACTGACATTGTCTATTACTAAGGAAAATTAGTTGAATAAAAAGTCAGGCATATAGGCGAGCGACCCCAGTTAATACTTATGATATCACAAAAATTGTGAGGATGGAACCGAAAATCCTTTGACGGGCGAAATTTTTCGGGAGCTTAAGGAAATGAAAATGTGATGGGTTTTCTACTTAGGAGCAATAGATGGAAAGATTCGACGATCAGAAAAACAAACATTATGATGTTTATCGGAAGCTCGAGAAGATGAAAATATTTTTGGTATTGCTTTGCCAAAGAAAATTCCCAAATACTGACATTGTCTATTACTAAGGAAAATTAGTTGAATAAAAAGTCAGGCATATAGGCGAGCGACCCCAGTTAATACTTATGATATCACAAAAATTGTGAG
>NZ_JAAHHT010000161.1:0-1296 GCF_010672085.1 Okeania sp. SIO3I5 | reverse complement strand
TTGCTTTGCCAAAGAAAATTCCCAAATACTGACATTGTCTATTACTAAGGAAAATTAGTTGAATAAAAAGTCAGGCATATAGGCGAGCGACCCCAGTTAATACTTATGATATCACAAAAATTGTGAGAATGGAAGCAAAAATCCTTTGACGGGCGAAATTTTTCGGGAGCTTAAGGAAATGAAAATGTGATGTGTTTTCTACTCAGGAGCAATAGATAGAAAGATTCGACGATTTTTCTGATTTTTTATCTGTTCTTAGAGGTCTTTCTTTTCCATGATACTTTTGATGGAATTAGCAATATACTTATCTAATATTGTCTGCCCAATCAGATTATAATGGCAGCAAGCATCTCGATAAACTATTTCTTTTTCCCCATCAAAAATATTAACAGTATTAAAGATATTAACTTTTGCTTTTTGCAAGCTATTAACTTTAGAAAATAATGCTGGATAACCTTTTCTAACTCCTATCGCATAAGGATGACCTTCGATAATAAAAATCTTTTCTTCTGAGCTAAATACTCTTTCTGTCGGATAATATTGATTTGGCTGAATAAAGTGAAAATACCATATATTTCTTTTGGCTAGAATTTGACTCATTGTTAGTGATGATTCATACCAATTTTCAGCAACTTTTTCAAAAGCAACTTTATCCTCTAATACTTCTGACATTTTCTTCAAAGATACTAGACTATTACTGCCATCAATTTTGCTAGAATTTCTGGCAATTTCTTCATCATATTTGAGAATTTCTGTTTGATATTTGTCGAATAATCCTTTAACCTGCAAACTTCTCCAACCATGACACAATGCTAATTTACAACTTTCCAATTTATTAATTGCAGTTGATAAATTATTTTTCAGTTCGCTAATTTGAACGATCGCTTTCATTACGGATAAATTGTCACTAGCTAACTGTGTTAAAGGTAGGATATGTTGTATGCTTGGCAAAGATAAATCTATTCTTTCTTGATTATTTTGGTAAGATAGTGCTACTTCATTAAAGCCATCTATATTAATGACTAAATCAAATTCTTGCCCAATAGAAAGAAAATAGTTAAGCATTAACAATTGTTGTGGTTGTTTATAACCCCCACTTGCAAAAGATAGAATGATAATTTCTTTGTCTTTTAATTGGGGAATTTGTTTTAAATATTCAATAAATCCTTGATTACCTCTGGCTTGATTAACAGCCGAATTTACCACAATATCGTTAGCGACTGAACCGCCAAATACACCTATAATAAATTGATTTTTATTGGTTTTAATAAAAGGATAATCATACTTAGATACAAG
>NZ_JAAHHT010000160.1 GCF_010672085.1 Okeania sp. SIO3I5 | reverse complement strand
CACTCTTCCGATTTCCAATTATTAGAGATAGCTAATATCATTTATCAAAAACTTATTGAGTAGGGGAGGAGTCAGGAGTCAGGAGTCAGGAGTCAGGAGGTAAAAGGAGGAAGTTTCAAACTATAAGGAGTCAGGAGTCAGGAAGGGGGAGGAGTTAGGAGGTAAGAGGAGGAAGTTTTAAACTATAAGGAGGAGCCAGGTTTTTTATCAATAATTATTCGTACATGATATAAAAATATGAATAATCAACATTACAGCGCTTTTCTTTCTTGATGAACCACATCGTCACAACCAAAACCCCGTAGGGACGTTCCATGGAACGTCCCTACTGTGGTCTACTGAAATGAAAACTGCTGTAATATCATGTCCGGTTGAACAGTTATAAATAATTAGGGAGGAGTCAGGAGACTCGAGACTCGAGACTGGAGGGAATAAGAGGAAGTTTTAAGGTATAAAGAGGAGCAAGTTTTTTTATCACTAATTATCTGGACATGATATAACTGGCTAATAATTATCAAAAAGATTATTCTGTCTGTCTTAATTATTTAATAATTGAAATGTAGTTTAAATGTCATCTAAGTATAGTATTGATTTTGCTATTTAGTATAATTTAATTCCCTACTATTAGAGAATCTTACAGCGCATTCCAGGTTTATGAAGTACAGTAATGCTAGATTTTTAAATAGTTTTTGAACTATGGAATTAAGTTTTAATTCTTATTAATAAAATCTACTAAAATCACTATACTATACTTATATGAAATAGGCTGTATTTATAGGGAATTTTTCTTAATCAAAATGAGTTAATAACTCATAGCTGATAGCTGTTAGCTAAACGCTAAATCCTTAATATTAAAAGTTACTCCTAATTCTCAAGAAATTTATCTAAATCTGGCACATTTATCCAAGTACCAGTTAAATTAGATTCATGGGTTAAATCCATTAATAACTGAGAATAAACACCATCTTTCAAAGATGGAATTACAGATTTTTCTGCCTCTATTGCTTGTACCCAATTATCAACTACTCGGATAAAAGGTGCAATCCTACCATCAGAATAAACCTTCGGAAAATCTAATCTTTCAGGAATATTTATTTCTGCTAAAGTTTCCCCATTTTGAGAACCCCAAACTTTGAATCCATGTACATAATCTTTTTGATTATTACTACCAATAATTAAAGTACCTTTACTACCATAAACTTCCACCCAATGACCCCGCCCTTGATAGGTGACAGAACTAATACAAATTTGACAAGGAGTACCGTCTGCCAACTCTAACATAATGTTACAAGTATCATCAGCATCAACTGGTTTTAATTGGTCTCCCATAGTAGGATCAGGACGAGTTTTAATAGAAGTATTAAGTTGTCCCCAAAGTTTTTTAGCAGGACCAAATAACCAGTTAACATAATCAAAAGTATGGGAAGCGATCGCTCCTAATGCACCTCCTCCTTTTTCTTTTTGAGAATACCAATTCCAAGGACGACTTGGGTTAGCACGACTTGATGCTAACCAATCAATTTTAATTAGGCGTTTATCCCCCACATATCCATCTGCTAAAATTTCTGCAAATAGTTGCCAAGCAGGAACAAAACGAAATTCAAAATCCATAGTTACTACACATTTATTAGTAGCAGCAAGATGATATAATTCTTGAGCTTCTTCTGCTTTTAAAGTTGTAGGTTTTTCTAACAATAAATGTTTCCCTGCTCCTAATACTTGCTTTGCCATTTCATAGTGTAGAAATGGAGGAGTTGAAATTGTTACGGCAGTAACTTCAGGTAAGGAAATTATCTCTTCTATGGTGTTACAAGCATGAGGAATATTATGGTTTGATCCAATTGATTTAGCTTTTTCTAAATCTGGATTATAAACAGCTAATACTTGAGTTTTATGATGTGCTTGTAAACCTGGTATATGTACTTTTTGACCAAATCCTGTACCGATAACTGCTACACCAATAGTTTGATTGTTCATTGTTGATAAAAAGGCTTTATTAATGGATAATGGATAATGGATAATTGATAATTATTTATTAATGAATAATTTATTTATTAATGAATAATGGAGATTCAAAACAAAGGGAAAAATGATAGGTATAACAATCCTCAATGATTTGTAAAAAAAACTGTAGGGGTTTGGTCTCCAAACCCCTTTAGATAAAAAGTTACAACCTATTGAGGACTACTATAATGGATAATGGATAATGGATAATTATTTAAAGCATATTTCGGGTAAATTATCTAGAAGGTGAATGGTGAAAATATTGTAGATGATTGTACTTCATCACAGTGGAAATCGCCCTATTAATTGATGATCAATTAATTATTAATTATCGAAAAATGATAGGTATAGCAATCCTCAATGATTTGTAAAAAAAACTGTAGGGGTTTGGTCTCCAAACCCCTTTAGATAAAATTTTACAACCTATTGAGGACTACTATATGCTATCTAAAATGAATTAGAGTTAATAGAGAATATTTTCAAATTTTTCCTTGCTCCCTACTCCCGAATTACAAATTATTACTTTTGACTTTTGACTTGATAAATTGGTAGGGACGTTGCATGCAACGTCCCTACGGAAGCGGAGTCTCATTGCTGATAGCTGAAAGCTAATAGCTAAATGCTTACTTACAAATTATCACTTTTGAATTTTGAATTTTAAATTTTGAATTGATCAACTATCCATTCTATTACTTGTTTACCCAAATTAATATTATCAAGCAAATCGATTTCTCTAATTCCTGTCGGACTGGTAACATTAACTTCTGTCAGATAACCACCAATCACATCTATACCTACAAAATATAAACCATCTGCTATTAATTTAGGTGCTAAATACTCACAAATTTCATATTCCCTTTCTGTAATTTCTGTCTGAGCAACCCTACCTCCCACTGCCATATTTCCTCTAAATTCTTTACCAGTAGGAATTCGATTTACTGCTCCGATAGGTTTACCATTCAACATAATAATTCGCTTATCTCCTTCTTTTGCTGCTGGTAAATAACTCTGAACCATTACAGGTTCTTGACCTTGTTTTGTACTAATTTCTATCAGAGAATTAAAATTTCTATCCGTAGGTTCTAAAAACAAAATTCCTTCCCCAGCTTTTCCACCTAAAGGTTTTAAAACTGCTGCTCCTTGTGACTCTAAAAATTCTCTAATTACCTGTTTATTTTGACTAACAATTGTCTGCGGAATTACTTTTGTAAATTGCAAAGCATACATTTTTTCATTAGCAGCGCGTAACCCTTGAGGAGAATTTATTACTAAGGTTTTTTCTGGATTAATATAATCTAAAAGATAAGTAGCATAAAGATAAGGAATTGTTACTGGTGGATCTTGGCGCATAAATACAGCATCCATGGATTCTAATGGTTCCAGCATAGTTTTTCCTATATCGTACCAAGGATTACTTGCCACCCAATGATTTTCTATCCTTTCAATTGGAATCAAATGTACTCGCTTAATTGTTGCCCAGGTTTTACTATCAATAATAGTTAGTTGATTAACTTCCGTTATCCAAACTTCGTGACCAAGTTCTTGAGCAGCTTCCATTAGTGCGACGCTGGTATCGTGAACTGGGTTAAGTCGTTCTATGGGGTCTATGATGAATACAAATTTCATCTTTTTTTTGTTAATTAATTCAAAATATTTTTACTTATTAAGTAAGGGGTAATAATCATCTTTAAAAAATATTTACCCCTCTAGAATCATAAATTCTAGTCAAGTTTTTTTGTTACCAAAAAATTAGGTCTAAAGCATCCCCTTTCAAGGAGATGGAAAAAATATTTAATTCAGTATTTCAAGTCTCCGACTTGAGTTGGAGGTACTGATAACTGATAACTGAAATGACCGAAACTAATCTTATGCTCCTAGAAGTTGGTCTAGTTTCCCTTGAGCTTCTAATCCATGTAGCTCATCACAACCACCAATATGTTGGTCATTTATAAAGATTTGGGGCAAAGAACGACGGCCATTTGCTCTAGTGGCCATCTTTTCCCGCTCTACATCATCGCCATCTATAGCGTATTCCTGATAGTTTACTTGTTTTTGATCTAAAAGAGCTTTAGCACGAATGCAAAAAGGACAACTTAACCAAGTGTAAATTTCTACATTAGCAGACATAATTGATTACCTATAAGGAATATTTCTTAAGTGATTGTAATATTAACTTGTTGTTTGGGAATGTTTTTAGATTTTAGATATTTTCTAGGGTAAAGAAAACGGTCGTTTTCTTTACATAATTCTGGCCGAAAAGTTCAGCTTTGCTAGTCCGGGACTTAAGTTAATTGCCAACTACTACAATCATGTTACAACTCTTAACGATTTTTTTGCAGAAACGTGAATAAAAGGGGTGATTAAGAAGTAGAGGGAAGGCAAAGATGCTACACCCTCAGCTTAAACAATTAACGAAGTTCATAAGTCCAAATGAGTATAAAGATAAAAATTGTTCCAGGAAAAATCACACCAAATCAAGGGTATATAGTAAAAGTTCCCAACAGTTGGAACGGTAAATCCTTGGATTATGAGTTAACGACTGCCAAGTTAGATTTTTCGGATCGCCGGAATTCATCTGGTGTATGGCAAGGAACTGCAATAAATGGAAAACTTACTGTTTCTCCTCCTCAAGGTGGTTTCCCCGTAGGCATTTATATGGTGCGTTTGAAACAGAATAAATCTGAGTGGAGCAATTATGATGTGTTAGTGGTTGATAATTTACCGACTGCGCCACCCGTTCAATATACGGCTCAAAAAATTAGCCTTCCCCCTCTGGGTTCGTATATGCTCTTTAAAAACTACAATGCTCAAGGCAATTTCATTGGCTACACAAGAATTGATATTGAGACAGATCCCTCTAGTAATGGTGGGTATACTATGAGGTTTACCAAAACCAGAAGTTGTGCTTACTGGAATGCAGGTTTTCCAAGTCAATTGCGCTGGTATCTCAAGGAAGAAGATACCCCTCAAGGAAAGCTTCTGCTAGCTCTTGGTGGCACGAGTTACGGAGTTCAAGAAGGTGGCTCGCTAAACAAAACAGCTCAACAAATTAAGGTCACCTATTCACGAACAGGATGGGAAGATGTTGCAACTCAAGGAATGCTTGGTGGTTTTTCCACAGAAAAATTTGCAACAGACTATTATTTAAAAGATGAAGATATGGCAGCACATTACTCTTTACTGCCACCAGACCGAAAAATACCGACGAATTTATCTTCAACACCACTAACGATTTTTGAACTCCTATTCGGACATCCTCTTCCTGAGAATGGTGGTTATAATGAATCTGGTATGGATATTTGGCACTTGGAAGCTCTCAAGTCTGTGGTTTCTGGTTCCGCCATCACGATGCGTTATATTGAGTATGCTGCAAGAAAACTTTTGTCAGTACCCGACTGGAGTGTGACAGAAGATTGGACGTGGAGAGCTGACGGTTTATTAAGTCAGATTACTCAATATGTCAATGTAGAACGAAAATGTTGGGAAACTCCTTACTCATGCACTGCTAATCGACCTCTAATAAAAAAAGAACATCTATCCTGTAGTAATAGTCAACCTCTAGTCAGAGCAGAATTGTTTGACTGGTACATTCCCGATCGAGAACCCCTCTTGCTACGCTTGAGATCGGCGTTCGATCCAACTAATCGCAGTAATCTCACTATCAAAAACGGAGAAGAGTATGACTTGTTCGTTAAAAAATCGGATGGAAGACTCTACAGCGGATTTCTAGAAGTTAAAACAAGTTCAGGTTCTCAACTTTTATGGCGAGACAAAGACAATCGTCCAATTTATGTAAGTAATGGTTTAGTTACAGTTGGACCAGCTGCTTATGGAAATTTACCTAACTTTAGTTTAACATTTGCAGTCAGACCATATCTAACCTGTTCTGCTCTCAATTCTGCCTATCCTGTAGATTTGGAACACCTTTACCCTAATAAGTCTTTGGCAGCATTTTCAAATATGGTTACATTGAATATAACGTAGTGCAGGGAAATTGCACATACAATTTTGAGCAAAAGTTATATCAAATCTGTTGACTTCGGAGTAATATAATTCCATCGATCATCATGCAATGGGTAGGGGCGAATGGCCATTCGCCCCTACAGTAGGGAAAAAAATTGCTGGAATTAGAAAATATAAAAAATTTGACAACTCATCAACCTGTAGGGAAGTTCCATGGAACTTCCCTACATTATGGGTAGTTGACTACGAAGCAATAACATAATCAATAAGTTGCGCGAGTCGTTGACGCAAAGTTTCTAAACCAAGTCCCTGAGCACCAGAAATAAATACTGCCATCGGATATTCCTCGTGAGCAAATCTTAAAGTATCTCCATCTACTTCATCAATTTTGTTAAAAGCAACTAAAGCAGGTCCGGGAGTTTCTGGCATTTCTGCCAAAATATTCATCACAGAACGTATTTGACTTTGCCAAGCAGGATGAGACAGATCGACAACATGAAGTAAAGCGTCTGCATCCGTAACTTCTTCGAGAGTTGCCCGAAAAGCATCCATCAGAGTAGGAGGGAGTTCGTGAATAAATCCCACCGTGTCAGTAATCACAATTGTAGTTGGTTCTTCAGTAACAGCATCACGAATAGTCAGACGACGAGTAATAGGATCTAGAGTTGCAAATAGTTTGTCTGCTGCATAAACTTCTGAATTAGTAAGTGTATTTAATAATGTAGATTTACCAGCATTCGTATATCCAACTATTGCCACCGTCGGTACTTCTTGACGCTGACGATTTTGTCGCAGACGGGAACGGTGCGCTTGTAATTGATTAACTTCTTTCTGCAAACGAGAAATCCTAGAATTAATTGCCCGACGTTCCGTTTCTAACTTAGTTTCACCAGGTCCCCTGGTTCCAATACCACCACCAAGACGAGACATCGCTTCACCTCTACCTGTCAGACGAGGAATAGTGTATTCTAGTTGAGCAAGTTCGACCTGTAATTTTCCAGCGCGAGATTGAGCGCGTTGGGCAAAAATATCCAGAATAACTTCGGTGCGATCTACAACTCTGACACCAATTTTTGTTTCTAGGTTGCGGACTTGAGCAGGAGATAGATCGCGGTCAAATACAACAAGATTCGCTCCGACTGTTTGAACGTTCAGAGCAATTTCTTGAACTTTACCCTCTCCTACGACAGTCTGGGGATGGGGATGCGATCGCTTCTGATGTACTTTTTTTAATACTTGACCTCCAGCAGTATCAACAAGTCGAGCTAGTTCTGCCAATCCATCTTCAAATTCCCGATCGGTCATTTTATCTATTTTTAACCCCACCAACAGCACTAAGTCTTGGTCAGAATCAACTTCTTGAGCGATAAATTCTCGTTGAAATTCTGCTTCTAGTCCGTCAATTAAGTCGATAAAGTCTTGTTTTGCAACCATATCGAGACTTAGAGGAGGTGATACGTTCCAAAATTTCAGCTCTTGAAGATCGCTATTTTCACGTTCGTGTGTGGGAATAGGTAATAGGTGAGCTAGATAAGCTTGTTTTATGTAACCTGTAGCTCCTCCACCCCGACGCTTAAATCCTTCTCCGGTGAGAGTTAGCGTTACTAGAGCATCGAGTCGTTGAATTACCATTGCAGTTAGAGCGCCTTCCGAAGGCACTTCTGCTTTCAGTTTAGTGGCAATACAACGAATACCACTCAGACGACCTGAACCATAACGGGGTAATTCTAGGGGTGGAATTTGGGTTTGACGGGGTGTGCCAATTCCCACCCGGATAATTTGTCCCCTACGATTGATATATACGCAGACTGGTTGGCCAACTTCTGTGCTGATGGAAGCGACTCTTTGGGCAAATTCCGAGGTAGTTAGGCGATCGCCTGGTAGTCGCTGATGGTACAACTTTTGCAGTTGTTTAAGTTGGCTAGATTTTAGACCTTGGAGATTTCCGTGGATGGTTTCGATAGGCATTCCTAGCCACGTTTTTGTGGCCCCTCTATATACTACTTATAATTATTATAGAGCTTGGTGTGGGAAGTGTGGGAAGTGTGGGGAGAGTTGAGGCGCTCACACGGATTATGCCACGGATATACGGATTAAGATGTACGGATTAAGAAGCATAACGTATTTTATTTCTCGTAGGGTTAACCCAGGGTTTTCATTTGGGTAGACCTCTGTAGTGGGAAGGGTGGGTTGAGGCGCTCACACGGATTATGCCACGGATATACGGATTAAGATGTACGGATTAAGATGCATAAGGTATCTTATTTCTCGTAGTTACAAGAAACCGGGTTATAACTCGAAATTTCCTGGTTTGAACAATGATAATCACGGGAATAAACCCGGTTTCTTGGTTAGGAAAGCGTAAGTCCTGATAGAACTAAAACTGATGCCTAATATAGAATTAAAACTGAATTACTAGCATCTTGACTCAAAGCTACAATATTATCATACCGAGAACGTAAAAGTATCTCAATTTCAGATGTTGTACAATTTCCTACCCTGATCCAGATTAACTTAGGAGGAAAACCAAGCAAGGTTAGCAAATCATAAAAATCAGCATCTTTAGTGACAATGATATATTTATTATCACGAGCATATTGCCATACATCTCGATCGTTAGCTTGGTCTAGTCCTAAAAAATAAAGATGACTAGACTGTGGATAAATATCGGATCAACGCGACAATAAACGAGGTGATAAATTATGGTCGAATAAAAGTTTCATTTGGGTACTATTAAAGTTTGTTGTTCCCGTTCAGCAACATAGCTCAAACAAGCCAAAATATCCTGTTTTGTTAAATAGGGAAAATCTTCTAATAATTCTTCATAAGTCATCCCCGCAGCTAAATAGGAAAGTACATCGTAGACAGTTATTCTCATACCTCGAATACAAGGTTTTCCACTACGTTTTCCTGGTTCAATAGTAATAATATTTTGTTCTGACATACTTAGTTGATAATTAGGATAATTTTATTTTACATAAATTTTCCAACTATTTGAATGTTTCTTGACAAAGCTTTAAGATCAAACCCGGTCATTTCAGTTATCAGTTATCAGTTATCAGTTATCAGTGAACCTCCGACTGAAGTCGGAGACTTGAAATACTGAATTAAATATTTTTTTCATCCCCTTAAAAGGGGAGGCTTTAGACCTCATTTTTTGGTAAGAAACAAGAAACCGGGTTTATTTCCCTGATTATTATTTTTTTCAGGAAATTCAAATAAACCCGGTTTCTAGGTAAGTCTTAATCTGTCACCGCTTGTTCTGCTGGAGGTTTGCGCATTAGGGGTTTAAGTTCAATATTTCTTGGTTGCGGACATTGATTAAATACTACACAATCAGCAATTTTTTCAAAAAGATATCCTGCAATTATTTGGGATAAAGAAGGTGTAGAACTTAAGATACAAATACTCAAGAATAGGATAATTTTGGAAGTTTTTTTCATGTGGGTTAAAATAGTTTTTATTTCAAACTTGTTGACTGACAACTACAATTTAACCAAGGTTTATTTGACATTAACAAATAGAACTTTGAATAGCATATTTATCTTTAAAGAACTTTCAAAAATGCTTCATGCTAGTCAGTATGTATTTTTTTGCATATTCAGACCAACAAAGATAATTTTTTATGCTAGTTCCTGCATATTTTGCTAATTATTCAGAAATATTTTAATATTTAATATAAGAAAACTTATACTTAATCAGTCTAAAAATGTATCAGCTACTATATAGCAATTCTCAATAGATTGTAATGTTCGAGCATAGGAGTTTGGTTTCAAAATCACATCTATGCTTGGGTTTGGAGACCAAACCCCTACAATTTACAACTTATTTGAAAATTAAATTATGATTTATCACTCTACTGGAGGAAGTTTATCGGCAAATGACCAGACTTATGTGGAGAGAAAACAAGATACTGAACTATTAGAAAAACTCCTCGAAGGAGAATATTGTTATGTATTTAATTCTCGTCAAATGGGTAAGTCTAGTTTGCGGGTAAGAGTTATAGATAGATTGGAAAAATTAACCTCCCAAGGTTGTAAATGTATTTCAATTGACATGAGTATGTTATCCGATTTTTCTATACCTAAAGCATCTTGGTATGACGGTTTTTTCAGGGTACTTTTTGATAAATGTGACTTGGAAAATAGTGGCAATTTTCAATATTTGATAGCTCGTTATGGAAATTTAAGTAGTCTTCAACTTTGGAAGTTGTTTATTGAAGAAATTTTATTTAGGAATTTTCCGACTCAGAAGATATATATTTTTCTGGATGAAATTGATGTCCTGGGAAAATGCTATTTTAAAGATGAATTTTTGGGTTTTATTCGGTCTTGTTATAATCGTCGCTCTGAGAAGAAAAATCCTGATTATCATCGACTAATTTTTGGCTTTTTCGGTGCGGTTACTCCGGGGGATTTAATTAAAAATAGAAGGCATACTCCTTTTAATGTTGGCTATGGAATTGAGTTGACAGAATTAACTTTTGCGGAGGCAAAGAAACATTTAATTCAGGGATTTATAGGAATAGTAGAGGAGCCTGATGTTGTTTTACAAAAGGTTTTTGATTGGACTGGAGGTCAGCCTTTTTTAACTCAGAAACTTTGTCAAATTATTGTTGATTATGCAGATAGTTCTAGACCAGATGTTGATAAGTTGGTGGAAGAACATATTTTGAATTCTTGGGAGGATAAGGATAATCCTACTCATTTAAAACATATACAGGATTATTTACTTAGTGATATTCAATTATTGAGGTTATATCAAAAGGTTCTTCAGGAGGGAGAGGTTAAGTTTGATCGGAGTCAAGTACAGATGTCTCTAAAGTTGTCCGGTATAGTTCTGAAAAAACAAGATAAATTGGTGATTTTTAATCAGATTTATCAGACAGTTTTTAATCAAGTTTGGGTTGAGGAACAGTTGGTAATTTTAGAAAATAATCTGGATTTGCCTAAACCTAAAAAGTTGAGTATGACTTTAGCTATTGCTGGTTTATTATCTGTGGCAGTAATTGGTATTAGAGCTTTAGGTTTGCTCCAACCATTAGAGTTATATGAGTTCGATCGCTTAATGCAACGGCGACTTCCAGAAAAGCCAGACCCTAATATTTTAATTGTTGAAGCTACACAAGCAGATATTAACAAGTTTGGTATTGGTAATGTTTTAAAGGATGAAATTTTGGCTGAGGTAATAACTAAAATAGATGCTTTTCAACCAGCAATTATTGGTTTGGATTTATGGCGGGAGAAACCTTTGGAATCTGAAGCTAATTATCGAAAGTTATTAAATATTTTGGCTAATAATCAGAAAATAATTGCTGTTTGTAGTACCAGTGAATATCGCCCTAATAAACCTGGTACTATACCTCCTGAAGGTGTGCCAAAAGAACGTTTAGGTTTTACTGATTTAGCTCTTGATAATGGTCAATTTAAAATTGTCCGTCGCCATTTAATGTTTATGGGTATGGAAGAAGAAGACCCTTGTAAAACTGGGTATTCATTAAGTGCTAGGGTGGCTTTAGATTTTTTGGCAATTAAAGGGATTAAACCTGAAAATACTCCCGAAGGAAATGTTAGAATTGGTGATGTTACTTTGAAGCGACTGAGGAAAGGAGAAGGTATTTATCAAAATTTTGATGATAGAGGATTTCAAATTTTACTTAATTATAGAAATTCGGATGAGGTGGATAATAAAGTAGCTCAAACAATTAGTATTTCCGAGGTTTTGGATGGGGAAGTTAATGCTTCTTTAGTTAAGGATAAAATTGTCCTGATTGGGATTACAGATCCTGCTGCTGGTGACAAGTTTTCTACTCCTTATAGTCAGATTCAGCCCCCTAATCAAAAGCAAATGTCTGGAGTTATTTTACACGCACATCAGGTGAGTCAAATTATTAGTGCAGTTTTGGATGGAAGACCTTTAATTACTTTTTGGAGTTGGTGGGTAGAATGGTTGTGGATTTTGGCTTGGTTTGT
This sequence comes from Okeania sp. SIO3I5, assembly GCF_010672085.1. Classification (GTDB taxonomy): domain Bacteria; phylum Cyanobacteriota; class Cyanobacteriia; order Cyanobacteriales; family Microcoleaceae; genus Trichodesmium. The sequence continues at coordinate 10,426 of NZ_JAAHHT010000160.1, read as the reverse complement.
TTTGATTTGTGTGGTAAGCAGGCATTTTTTGCGAGGTTTTTATTTGTTATTATTTATAGTAGGAAATATTTTTGTTTTGTACTTAGTTAGTTTGTTTATTTTAACTCTGGGTTTTGTGGTTCCTTTCGTGCCGTCTATTTTGGTATTGATTGTGAATGGTGTGATTATTTTAGTTGATGATTCTGGCTTTTTTAGAGTGTTTAATCCCCCCAAACCCCCCTTTGAAAGGGGGGCTTAAGATTTGGGCTTAAGATTTGACAGGGAGACTTAAGAATTTAGGTTTTGGAAAGGGGGGAGATAGAGCAATAACTTTTGTTTTTCCGCAGGTTTGGGAGGATTCAACTGTTCCATATTATTAATAAATTAGTATCACAATCAGTTATCAGTCAGCACCTTTGAACAGAAGGCTTGAAATGCAGAATTTTCGATTGCAGAAACCTGGTTTCTTAAGCCCCCCTTTCCAAGGGGGGTTGGGGGGATTAAACCCTTTAATATCTACAACAAATTAGTATCACAAAATGCAGAATTTTATGTTGTAGAAACCAGGATTCTTAAGCCCCCCTTTCCAAGGGGGGTTGGGGGGATTAAACCCTTCAATATCTCTAACAAATTAGGATCAAAAAATGCAGAATTTTCGATTGCAGAAACCTGGTTTCTTAAGCCCCCCTTTCCAAGGGGGGTTGGGGGGATTAAACCCTTTAATATCTCCAACAAATTAGTATCACAAAATGCAGAATTTTATGTTGTAGAAACCAGGCTTCTTAAGCCCCCCTTTCCAAGGGGAGTTGGGGGGATTAAACCCTTCAATATCTCTAATAAATCGGTATTACAAAAAGTTTTTTTCAGGAAGTAAATTATGAAATATAAACAAGTTATTGTTTGTGCTTTGGGGTTATTGGTAGGAATGACTCAACCAGTATTGGGGGAATTTGAAATCCCAACAAAAAGTAGACCTGGGGATAGAGCAGATGGAACGAGTCGCGATCCTAATGCTCCTCCTCCTAAATTATGTCCTAAAATCGAAAAACCTCTTTTAGCTCTCGTTCCTAAAACTAACTTCGGACAAACTTTAGCGAGTCATCCGACTTTTTGGTTGTATATTCCTGGTTATAGCAAATCTATTGATTTCACTTTGATAGATGAAGTTACTGGAGACAAAATTTATCAGACTAACTTTAATGTTGAGTCTGAACAGGGAATTATTAGTTTGAAGTTACCTTCTGCTGCACCGTCTTTAAAGCTAGGAAAACAATATCGTTGGAAATTTGTTTTTGACTGTGGAGAGGGAGCAGAGGATTTGTCTGTTGATGGAGTGGTTGAACAGGTGCCAGCTAGCGATCGCTTGACGAGTCAGTTAAATTCGGCTACAACTGTGATGGAAAAAATAGATATTTATGCGGAAAATGGTTTGTGGCATGAGACTATTACTGAGTTAGGAAACTTGCGTCGGAGTAATCCTGATGATACAGCGATCGCCGCTAGATGGAATAGTTTATGGCAGCAAGATTATATCGGTTTTGATGACTATGATTTGACTTTGGAGCGGATTCAAGATTGTTGTGATGTTGGCGATAAGTAAGTAGGTAGCTTTAATTAAACCTAACTATTTTATTGCGACTGGGAGGGAGGGGAGGGAAGCAGTCTCGATTATTTCGTTAATTTCAAAGTGATTTCGATTTTACTAATTGTTTATGCCTACCTAACTTGGTAGAACTAAAGTTTTTTTCAGGAGGAAAATTATGAAAGGTAAGTATTTTGTTGTTGTTATTGTTGGTGTTTTTGGGTTATTAGTGGGAATGGTTAAGCCAGTAGTGGGGGAAATTAAACCTGCTGTGATAGCGCAACAGTCTGGGGAAATGGAGGAAGCAAAACGACTTTATCAAGAGGCAGTGGATTTGTCAAATCAGGGAAAATATAGTGAAGCTATTCCACTTTTAGAGCGTGCCTTGATCATTTTAGAAAATGCAGGCGCTTCTCAAATCCTTCGTAGTGTACAAGTGATGAATTTTTTAGGTATACAACACCAGAACCAAGGCAACTACAGCGAAGCCTTACCCCTATTCCAGAAGTCTCTGGCAGTATTCAAAAAAGTATTAGGACCCGATCATCAATATGTTGCTGCCAGCCTTAACAACCTGGCATTACTTTACTATTCCCAAGGAAACTACAGTGAAGCTTTACCTCTATTCCAGAAGTCTCTGGCAGTATTGGAGAAAGCATTAGGAACTGATCATCCAGACGTTGCCCAAAACCTCAGTAACCAGGCACAACTGTATCATGCTCAAGGGAACTACACAGAAGCCTTACCTCTATTCCAAAGGTCAAGGGCAATATTTGAGAAAACATTAGGAACTAACCATCCCAAACTTGCCACTACCCTCAACAACCTGGCAATACTGTACCGTGACCAAGGGAACTATAAAGAAGCCTTATCTCTATACCAAAGGTCAAGGGCAATCTATGAAAAAGCATTAGGAGCTGACCACCCACACGTTGCCCTAAGCCTCAACAACCAGGCACAAGTGTATCACGCCCAAGGGAACTATGCAAAAGCCTTAACTCTATTCCAAGATTCTCTGGCAATCTATGAAAAAGTATTAGGAGCTAACCATCCCTTAGTTGCGACCAACCTCAACAACCAGGCACAAGTGTATCACGCCCAAGGGAACTATGCAAAAGCCTTAACTCTATTCCAAGATTCTCTGGCAATCTATGAAAAAGTATTAGGAGCTAACCATCCCTTAGTTGCGACCAACCTCAACAACCAGGCACAACTGTATCACGCCCAAGGGAACTATGCAGAAGCCTTGCGCCTATTCCAAGAGTCTCTGGCAATCAGAGAAAAAGCATTAGGAGCTGACCATCCAGATGTTGCCACCAGCCTCAACAACCAGGCACAACTGTACTATGCCCAAGGAAACTATGCAGAAGCCTTACCTCTATACCAAAGGTCAAGGGCAATATTCGAGAAAGCGTTAGGAACTGACCATCCAAACGTTGCCACCAGCCTCAACAACTTGGCAACACTGCACCAATCCCAAGGAAACTACACAGAAGCTTTACCTCTATACCAAGAGTCTCTGGCAATCAGAGAGAAAGCATTAGGAGTTGACCATCCAGACGTTGCTGCCAGCCTACACAACTTGGCAGAACTGTACCGTGCCCAAGGGAACTATACAGAAGCCTTATCTCTATTCCAAAGGTCAAGGGCAATATTGGAGAAAGCATTAGGAACTGACCATCCAGACGTTGCCACCAGCCTCAACAACTTGGCAATACTGTACCGTAACCAAGGGAACTACACGGAAGCCTTGCGCCTATTCCAAGAGTCTCTGGCAATTAGAAAGAAAGTATTAGGAACTGACCATCCATATATTGCCACCAGCCTACACAACTTGGCAGAAGTCTACGAATTCCAAGGGAACTATACAGAAGCCTTATCTCTATACCAAAGGTCAAGGGCAATATCAGAGAAAGCGTTAGGAGCTGACCATCCAGACGTTGCTACCAGCCTCACAAACCTGGCATTACTGTACCGTAACCAAGGGAACTACACGGAAGCCTTTCCCCTATACCAAAGGTCTCTAGCAATCAGAGAGAAAGTATTAGGAACTGACCATCCAGACCTTGCTACCAGCCTCAATCACTTGGTATCACTGCACCTTGCCCAAGGAAATACAACCAGTGCTATCGAATATCTCACCCGCGGAATGGAAGTAGAAGAAAACACCCTCACTACCTTTCTTGCCACAGGTTCAGACAGCCAAAAACAAGCCTCTATGAGAAAGTTCTCAGCTACAACTGACGCTACAATATCCCTACACCTCCAATACGCACCCACAAACAAAAAAGCGGGTAACCTTGCACTCACCACCATCCTCCGGCGCAAAGGTCGCATTCTCGACTCCACCACTGACTCTCTCCAAGTTATCCGCGACAACCTCACTCCAGAAAACCAAAAACTCCTCGACGACCTCACTAGCACTCACACTCAACTAGCTAATATGTATTACAAAAAATCTGTAAATCGCCCCCCGCTCGAACGATACCTTCAACAATTAGACACCCTCAAAGCTAAAGCAGAAAAATTAGAAGCAGACCTTTCTCTTGCCAGTGTAGAATTCAGAAAAATTTCTCAACCAGTCACTATTGAAGCAGTACAAAAATTAATTCCTACTGATGCAGCATTGGTAGAAATAAAGCAGTACAGACCTTTCGATCCTAAAGTTAAACGAGCGGAGCAATGGGGAAAACCCCACTACGCAGCCTACATCCTCCATTCCACAGGCGCACCCCAATGGGTAGACTTGGGAGCAGCAGAACCCATCCACGAAGCCGTCACCGAATTTCGCAATACCTTATCAAATAAACCAAGCACATCAGATCAAGAACTAATAGAAAAAGCAATTGCCGAAACCAAAGCAACCGCCCGCACCTTAGATAAATTAGTCATGGAACCCATCCGCCAAAAACTCGGCAACGCCAAACACATCCTCCTCTCCCCAGACTCCGAACTAAACCTCATACCCTTTGCTGCTCTGGTAGATGAAAACAACGAATACCTAGTCGAAAACTATACGATCACCTACCTCACCAGCGGACGAGACCTGATCCGTCTTGATCTAGATTTCCCCACTAAACAACCACCCATATTAGTTGCAGCTCCCAAATACAACGAACCAGGTAAACCCACTTCAGAGCCACTTGCCACCAATAATACCCGCAGCAGCAACCAACCCTCTGCAGATATAGAAAACCTGAAGTTCAGCCCCTTATCTGGAGCCGAATTTGAAGCCAAAGCTATTGCAGAAAAGTTACCAAACGAGATTTTGTTAATGGGACAAGAAGCTACGGAAAACGCTATCAAACAAGTAAAATCTCCAGAAATACTGCATATTGCTACCCACGGTTTCTTTCTCGAAGATGTGGAAACTCCCCCACCTTCAGATTTGAATAGAAGTAGTTTGATGCTTGAGTCTGAGTTCGGTCTTCAAGCACTGGCATTTGCACCAGTAGAAAACCCACTACTGCGTTCCGGTATTGCTTTAGCAGGTGCAAATATTCGGCAAAGTGGTACAGAAGATGGGATAATGACAGCCTTGGAAATAGCAAATTTGAACTTAGCAGGTACTAAATTAGTAGTATTGTCTGCTTGTGAGACAGGAATAGGAGAAGTGAATGTAGGAGAAGGAGTATATGGGTTGCGTCGAGCGTTAGTTCTTGCAGGTAGTGAAACTCAAGTAATTAGTCTCTGGATAGTAGATGATTCTGGTACCAAAGATTTGATGATCGACTATTATCAGCGGGTGTTGAATAATCAGGAGGGGCGATCGGAGGCGTTACGACAGGTGCAGTTGGGGATGTTGGGCGATCGTATCTATCAACATCCCTATTATTGGGCATCATTTCTGCCTTCGGGAGAATGGGAGGGAATTTAAATTCAAAATTCAAAATTCAAAATTCAAAAATTAGAAGTCAGAAGTAATATCAACAGGACTTACCCAGACAAACCCAAAAACTAACGATCGCCCTGTAGGGACGTTTTCGGCTAAGAAACGCATTTTTGTTATGCAACGTCCCTACTAATTAATCCTGTAATAGTAATTGCATTTTGTTAAGCTAAGTGATATAGCGATCGCTCTCTAAGAAACAAGCCAGTAGAAATCTAATCCTACTGACTTTTCAATTTTAGTTACAGCGCTTTTCAGATTGATGAACCACATATTCACAACCAAAAGCCCGTAGGGACGTTCCATGGAACGTCCCTACTGTGAAACGGCTGTAATATGAGCTAGCTATTCAGGTAGTGTCGCTTGATCGATCGCCTTTTCTAACTCTGGAAAAACGTTAAGTTGATTACTCCAGTGCTTTAGGTAGTTATAATTCAGTTCATTCCTCCTAGTGCAGGATGGCAGAAATAACTGACCAGTTACATGCATCCTAAAAGCCTTACTAAGCAATAATGCATGAATTTTGAATTTAATTAATGAATGTGGAACCTAAGTTTCAAGTCGATAAAATCTGAATTTTGAATTTTGAATTTTGAATTTTGAATTCAATTTCAGGTAATTGGTAGGACGATCGCAAAGATTGTACCTTTTCCCAGTGTGGAATCACAGGTAATCTTACCGCCATGTTTTTCTGTAATAATTTGATGAGCGATCGCCATTCCTAACCCTGTACCTTTTCCTACTCCTTTTGTGGTAAACCCATGCTCAAATATTCGCTCTTTTGTCTCTGGTTTCATTCCACAACCATTATCTTCTATTTGAATCTGCACTAGATTTTCCCCCACCACAGAAGTATGAAGCGTAATCCTATTCGGTTTCTGTTTGCTCTCATCCAAAGTTTTACCAACATTTGCTTGATCAAAAGCATCGATTGCATTGGCTAAAATATTCATAAATACCTGGTTCAATTGCCCAGGAAAACATTCTACCAGAGGAATCTCCCCATAGTTTCTGACAATCTCAATTACTGGACGTTTTTCGGTAGCTTTGGTGCGGTGCTTGAGAATCAGTAAGGTGCTATCAATTCCTTCATGGAGCTGAAAAGTTGTCTTATGTTCCTGGTCTTTGCGAGCAAAAGTCCGCAGACTACTACTAATATTACGAATTCGCTCTACTCCTACATTCATCGAACCTACCAATTTCGGCAAATCTTCACGCAAAAATTCTAGTTCTATGGCTTCAATTTCTTCTGCTATTACTTCTGTTGGTTGAGGATATTCTGATTGATATAAATCAATTAAACCCAGTAAATATTGCACATATTCTTGGGCGTGTTGAATATTGCCTGCTAAAAAGCTGGTGGGATTATTAATTTCATGGGCGACTCCTGCCATTAAGTTGCCTAATGCTGACATTTTTTCACTTTGCACCATTTGCAATTGTGTTTTTTGCAGGTCAAAAAGTGCTTGCTCTAGAGCTTGAGATTTTTCTCTGAGGGCAGTTTCGGTTGCCTTGAGCTGACTAATATTTCGTATGATAGTCGAAAAATATTCTGGCACTCCGTCAGCAGATTTGTGAGCAATAATAATTTGGGAAACTGCAATTTCTCGCCTTGTTGAATCTATAACCGCTGTTTCTCCAAACCAAATTCCATCACGAGCAGCCAGAGGAAAGCCTTGATTGATAATGATTTCATTAGCCCATTGGGGATGGTTTTCTGTGAACTTAAATGAGTTACCGTCACAATGTAGCTCTGGACGTAGTTTTTTAAATTGAGCATTCATCCATAGTATGGTGCCTTGAGTATCTATCATGCCAACGTAATCAGAAGTTGCTTCTAAAATAGCAGAGAGACGTTTTTGCTCTTGTTCGAGTCGGAGGCGATCGCTAATATCCTCATAGCTGCCTAAAATTCCGTATACCTCTCCACTTTCATCACACAGTGGCATTTTGTTTGTATCTAGCCATAGTGTTGTACCATCAAGCTGCTTCTGTGTTTCAATAATGTGTAATTCAGCTTGGTTAGATTCCATGACACGGCGGTCACATTCTCGAAAGAAGTCAGCCTCCTCTTGAGTACAAGGCAGCTCGTAATCATTTTTACCAACAAGGTCTTCAGGAGAATTAACACCTGCCATTGTGGCAAATTTTTGGTTGCATCCTAAAAAATTTGAGTCTCTATCTTTCCAGAAAATGAATTGTGGAATTGTATCAATAACTTTCCTTAGTAAATTTTGCGATTGTTTGACTTGTTGTAGTGATAATTCTGACTTCTGATGCAGTTGAGCATTTTTAATGGAGATGGCAGCTTGATTAGATAGAAAGTTGAGCATGAGAATACGCTCTGGGGTAAATACATCAAGGGTAAGTTGATTTTGTAAATACAGAATGCCAATCAATTTTCCCTGATTTAACATTGGTAAACACAAAATACTTTGGGGTTGATTTTGCTGCAGATAATTATCAATAATTGGTAAGTCGGTGTCCAGGTTATTAATCACTAACACTTCTTGGGTATTTTTAACATATTGAATAAGTTGAACTGGTAAGCTAGTATTATCTGTTAGGAGTTGGGTACATAGCTCGGTGCTATCTGTAGTAGCAACAGCTCTGAGACGCCAAGTGTTATTGTCATCAGGGATCAAAATGAGGCAGCGATCGGCCCCGGAATTTTCCAGAGTAATGTGGCTCAGTTGATGGAGAAGTCGATCGAGTTGGATGATTTCTGAAAGTGCCTGAGAAGATTTCAACACTGCCGCCAAATCAAGGGTAGTATTGATAATTGTTTGAGACTGATAAGTCAGGGTTTGAGAGGAGTGACTTGAGATTTGAGGTTGAGCAATATTTGTCAGAGTATCCCATAAATTAGGAGATTGGACTCCTTGTTGGAAAACAGGTTGGAGTAATTGGGGATATTTTTTTTCTAGGTCGTCAGTTTTGGCTTTTGCCCCCCAACGGGCGTAGCAATAGTAAGCTTCGATCATATAGGCAGCAGCAACTCTATTTTTGCCCCAGTCTAGGTAAAATTTAGCTGCCAGTTCGTTTGCTAAAGCTTCTTCTTGGATGTATTCGTTTTCTTTGGCTCCAGCAATGGCGCGATCGTATAGTTCTATTGCCTCCGTTTTGTTGCCAAGATTTTTCTGTTTTTCGGCCTCAATTAAAAGAAACTTGTGCTGATGGTTCATGGGACCATAGTTACCCCAAAATTTTATTTTTTCATATTGCACCTTAATTGTCTCTAATTGGCGATCGCTTTGAGATGGTTTCCATAAAGCGAAGTGCGTCAGAACCATATAAAAGTTAATTACAGGAATGAACGGAAAGCAACCGGCCATTGTACTATACTGCATCGTTAAATCTGCGTACTTTAATCCCTCTTGGTAACGACCTAATAGATAGCAAAGCTGAAACTTACAAGAGTAGAAAAAGAACAGAGCAATTGTGTCCTGTATTGTAGTTACTTTAGCCAGCATTTGTTGTTCATTCAAAATGTCTCCTGTTAAATTACACGGATCTTTTGGTGGCGTCAGTAAATTGCGCACACATTGATTCACAATTTCGTTGTAAATTAGATGGCTTTCTTGCTTAAGTCTCCCTATAGCATCACTGCGAACATTTATTTCTTGGCTGGCATCAGGCAATGGTCTACCAAGTAAATAAATCGCATAAGACTCATGGGCATAATTCCATGCTACATTTAAAAAGTCACCAGCTTCTAGACCTGCTTGAGCACCCTTTTGGTAATATACTAAGGTTTCTTTCAGATGAATTTTCCAATGGTGTGTTGTACAAGCGGCGCCACACAAAACTTGAGTATTTACTACTTTATTATTAAAACGAGGCAAGAGCTTCAGAGCTAATTCCCCAAATTGATAACCTGCCTCCAGATCGCCAAAGGCACTACATAATAGACTGTAGTGAGAATAGCCAACTGCAGAATAAGGACTTGTTCCATGTGTCAAAGTCTGTTTAATCAGGTTAACAAAAAGTAAGGGAAATAATGTAGGATTGCTTGTAAAAATTGGCGTTGATAACTTAGCTAAAGTTTCCATCACTGCAATTACATAGGGGTCTACTGAAGTAGGTAAGGCTAATAATGCCTCTGTTCCTCCCTCTGGGATTAATGCCTTCATTGTGGTCAAGATATCCTGTAGCTCTTCTCCTGTTAAAGAATTAGGTAGTTCAACCCCCAGCATTCGCAAGATCTGGCGACCAATCTCAATTGCTTCAAGACCCCGTTTTTGGGCAACGTAAATTCCTATTTGAGTGTGGTAAAATTTGACTTTTTCGAGGGTAGTCTGAGCAGATTTTAGAACTAACTGAATTAGGTTTTCACATATCTCAAACTCTCTTGCGCCATAAGCTGCTTCTACTGCTAACTGATGCAATTTTAAGCAGAGGTGATACTGTTCTTGCCATGGTTTTTTTGATAGCAGTTGCATACCTTTTTGTCCGTATTCCAAAGCAGAGGTAAAGGCAGTGGCAAGTTGAGCTTTTTCTCCTGCTTTCAGGTTGAGTTGAGCTAGTTCTTCTCGTTCTCTTGCTTCTACAATTAATTTCCTTCCTAGATTCAATTGATTAACAATAGAAAAGATTTTTTCTTCCTGCTCATTTTCCGGAATACTTTGAAGTAATAATCTACCTATTGTCAGATGTGTTACTTGTTTTTGTTCTTCAGGAATCAAAGAATAAGCAGCTTGTTGCACTCTATCGTGTAAAAAACGATAACTCACTGTCACTGTCTGAGTTTTGGTTTCATACACATTACCCTGAAAAAACTTATAACTTTGAGAAATAGGTAAAATCAACCCCTCTTGCAATGCTCCCCAAATATCTGCTGCCATATCTGCTTCTGGTTTCTGACACACCACTGCTAATGTCTGTAACTCAAATCTATTTCCTATACAAGCTGCTAACTTTAATGCCTCTTGTGTTTCTACTGCCAATTTTTGCAACCTCCCGGCCACAAATTCCAC
>NZ_JAAHHT010000016.1 GCF_010672085.1 Okeania sp. SIO3I5 | reverse complement strand
TTATTAGTTAGGAAGGAAGAATAAAAAAGTCTCATTATTTAAAGTTTAGTTTTGCCGTTATGGCAAAACTATATCTGAAAAATATAACAGCAAATTAATCCCTAAAAACTTAAATTCATCGAGTTTTAAAACGTTTTTATTATAGATTTTTAATTATGGATAATAAGCAAAATGACAGCTATGCTAATCTTCCTGATGAACTTTTGGAGGATATTTTAGAGGATGCTCCCAAAATAGCAGACAAAATTAAACCATTGTTTGAAGAACTGGAGCAACAAAAAAGAATATTGCATCAAACACTAGAAGATAATGATTTCATTTGTAGAGTTGGAGATTTGGAAAATCCTCCTAGTCCTTCTATTGATGCAGTTGATGGTGGACAAGCTATTGAAAAATCTATTGGTGCTGATACTTTAATTGCTGTTGGTGTTGGAGTTGAAGGTTTAGTAAGAGAGGATAACCGAAAATGGGGTTCTGTTCAGTATAAAAATTGGCAAGATGTTCTTCCTCATAGTTCTGAAAGTAATCCTAAAGTTACTAGAGGTGCAATGAATGCTTTATAATTCATTTGTAATTAGTCAGACTCCCCATGACATTATAATTGCTGATGGTTCTCATCAAACACCTGTAATTGGAATTAATAGTTTAACCAGTATGTCAAGTTTAGATGAACCTCATTTTCAAGAAATAACGTGGCATATTATTGAGCAATTTAATTTGATAAATTCTCTTAAGAAAACTATGACTAATCCTAATATTGTTTATATGGTAAAATACGATTCCTCACAAGATATTGGCTTAAGTATTTTGAAAGATTTTAATCTAACACTTGAAGATAAAACAGTTATGATTGCAATTCTAAATTCAGATGATATTACAAAACTATGAGATTAATGACTAAACNTGTATAATACTACAGAAATCATAATTGATATTAATCAAAAAAGTGAACAAAAGAAAATTTTAGGACAGTTAGTTTGTTTAGTATAACCACAGGAACAAGAAAAATTGGTTGTTATCGGACAAATTAGTGAAATAGAAACTAAAAATCGCTGGCATGAAGATTTAACTTTTAGGGGAATTATTAAACGTAGAGGTTCACTGCCTCATTTAAGCGGAAAAGCTGATGTTAGAACTGCTAAATTAAATGTTCAAGCTTGTTTTAGTATTGCATTAGATGGCTAAATTACTGAAGGAACTTTAGGTACTTCTCCAGCAACAGGTACTCCTATTTTTTCGGTTAGAGATGAAGTATTAGATAAACTTTTAGAACAGTACAAAAATCAAATTATTTATTTAGGTCTTATCCTACCCATCCTCCCCACCCTCCCCATCTTCTCTTCCCCATCCTCCCCATCCTCCCCATCCTCCCTATCCTCCCTATCTTATCCTCCCCATCCTCCCCATCCTCCCTATCTTATCCTCCCTATCTTATCCTCCCCATCCTCCCCATCCTCCCTATCTTATCCTCCCCATCCTCCCCATCCTCCCCATCCTCTCTATCCTCCCCATCCTCCCCACCTTCCTAACTCCTAATTAAAAATAATTCAAAGTCCCAACTTTTCTAATACTGGACGAGTTGACACTACATGACGGTCTAATCCCAGTTCCTTTGGAGAAATGTCCAAAGCTAAAGCTATCAATTGAGGTAAGTGCAATACTGGTAAACCTAACTTACGTCCGATCGCTCCTTCTACCTCCGGTTGACGAGAATCTAAATTTAAGTGACATAAAGGACACGGAGTTACCATACAATCTGCACCCTTGTCAATAGCTTCACTAACATGAGTTCCTGCCATTTGAAAAGCCTGATTAGTGGCATAACTAGAAAGAGGCCAACCGCAACATTGAGTCCGGCCTCGATAATAAATAGGAGTTGCCCCAATAGCCCGAAACACATTTTCCATAGATTCAGGTTGATAGGGGTCATCATAAGGTAGATTAGTTTGGCCTCTAAGTAAATAGCAACCATAGAACGCAGCACATTTGAGGCCAGAGAGCTTGCGGGTGACACGATTCTGGATGGCTTCAAGGCCATAATCTGATATCAATGCCCAGAGTAGATGTTTAACCTCTGTACTGCCTTGATAGGGAGAACAACTTTGTTTTTGTAATAGGCCATTAATTTGCTCTAGATAAGCTGGTTCAGTTTCTTGAGATTCTTTAAGACGCTCATCCACATGACCAATAACCCCTTGACAAGTGCTACAGTGGGTTAGTAATGGCAAATTTAGTTCCTCAGCTAAAGCTATGTTACGGGCATTAACGGTATCTTCTAGTAATTGAGAGTCTTCTTTAAAAGTACCAGACCCACAACAGGCAGCTTTTTTCAATTCTATTAGCTCTATTCCCAGGGCTTCGGTAAGAACTTGGGTAGACTGATATAGCTCTCGGCAAGCACCTTGAGCCACACAACCAGGAAAGTAAGCATATTTGAGTATTTGAGTAGGCATTAGATTAACTATTCTAGGAATAGAAATATTATTTGATAAACATTAAGCTTATATATAATTTTATGACATTAATCTTATATTTATCTATAATATAAGTTTGTCATTCTAAAAAATAACTTGCCAAAAAAACAAGAAAATACTTTGACAAAAGTAATAACCTTGTGATAGTAGTTAAAAATTCAAGAAATTAACCGGAAAAATGGGATTCAAGCTACCCTCTTGTAGGGGAACTTGAGTAGAAATGTTTGAACTATGGCAGCAAACATGATACACAGCAAACTGCTGCAACTAAGATATATTAAGTCTCCCGAGGGCATTCACCAGAAAAAAACGGACGTGCAGAAAAGGGGTAAATAATGCTGATGTAAATGGGTCATTGAATATAATTAAAAAAGTAATTCCTGATGTCTTTGACCCAGGAATAAAGGGTTTGCCGTTTAACCCTGTGGTAGTTGCTCCACTTGCGTTTAGCTGAACTTTCAGGTTTTTGAGTAAGTTTAGTTGAGCGGTAAGACTAATGCCAAGTAGCAGTATCCAATAAAGCGTCAACCCACCAAATAGTTAAGGATAGGTAGGAATATCCTTGACTTTAGGCCCGAAAGGATGTCAATAGATACTTGATTGCCATAATTAATGGTTAGCTTTAACCTAGTTTCAGATAAAATCGGAAACGCAACATCTAACATAATTTAAAATAAGGAGAAAATTTTATGAGCGCAGAAGTTTTGGGCAAAGTACAGGAAATTGTGGCTAAACAACTGGAAGTCGATCAAGAAAAAGTACAGCCAGAAGCTAACTTTGCTACCGATCTAGGAGCTGATTCTTTAGATACTGTAGAATTAGTGATGGCATTGGAAGAAGAATTTGATATAGAGATTCCAGACGAGCAAGCAGAACAGATTGGTACTGTCCAAGCTGCTGTAGATTATATTGAGAAACAAGTATCAGCCACAGCATAATAATTCCCCACTTGAAAAATGTTGGGAAATAGTCTCCCGTTATAGCTCTGGCTTAACGGGCACTTAATTATTGACGACAGAGTGAATAACAGGGCAAATTTAAGATTGAGGTTTTTTTGGAGATTAATGATAATCCTATAGTATCATATTCACTCAGTAGTAGGGATTATAGATTTCTCTAACAAAATATTAACAATAAAGTACAGTATAGGCTGAAATTCCCAAAGTCAAGGGTTAAGGTGTGAATAACTAAAACTTTCTTTTGGAGTTAAATTAGTCACAGAATTTCTGACATAAGACGGTGGTGGGTTTCATCATTGCTGTCTCTAGAGGCGATGGCATTTTGTCACCCTTTGAAGCAGAGAGCTATATCAGTAAGGTTGTGAGAACTAACATAATACTTTTTGAAGTATAACCCTAGAAAACTTCACTGCCAAAAGTTTCTGCATTCTGGGTGTGGAATCTATGAAAAAAAAATTATGACAAATAACGAGTTTAAACGGGTAGTTGTTACAGGAATGGGTGCAATAACACCAATTGGCAACACTCTATCTGATTATTGGGATGGGTTGTTAAGTGGCAAAAATGGTATAGGCCCAATAACCCTATTTGATGCTTCTCGGCACAAATGTCGTATTGCTGGAGAGGTAAAAGGATTTGACCCTCACGAGTATATGGAACGCAAACAAGCAAAACATGCAGACCGTTTTTCTCAGTTTGCAGTTGCAGCTAGCAAACAAGCACTTGCTGATGCCCAATTTGAAATCAATGACCTAAACGCAGAACAGGTAGGGGTCATTATTGGTACCGGCATAGGTGGCATTAAAGTTTTAGAAGAACAGCAAAAGATTTATTTGGAGAATGGCCCTTCTAGGTGTAGCCCTTTTATGGTCCCAATGATGATTGCTAATATGGCTGCAGGTTTAACAGCAATTCATACTGGGGCTAAGGGACCAAATTATTGTGCTGTGACTGCTTGTGCTGCTGGATCTAATGCTATAGGAGATGCTTTCCGTTTGATCCAAAGAGGGTTTGCTCAAGCAATGATTTGTGGGGGGACAGAATCAGCAGTTACCCCTCTGGGATTAGCAGGGTTCGCTGCTGCTAAGGCTTTATCTACTCGTAATGATGACCCAGCTCATGCAAGTCGCCCTTTTGACCGCGATCGCGATGGCTTTGTTATGGGTGAAGGTGCAGGTATTCTAGTGTTAGAAGAATTAGATTATGCTGTGAGTCGGGGAGCAAGAATATATGCAGAGATTGTGGGTTATGGCATGACCTGTGATGCTTATCACATGACAAAACCATCGGAAAATGGAGAGGGGGCAACTAGAGCTATGCAGTTGGCAATGAAAGATGCTAGCTTAACTCCAGAAGATATTAGTTACATAAATGCCCATGGTACCAGTACATCAGCAAACGACTCAACTGAAACAAAAGCGATTAAAAAGGCGCTAACTGAAAGTGTTGCTAAGAATATACCAATTAGTTCAACTAAGTCGATGACTGGCCATTTGCTAGGAGGCTCTGGAGGTATTGAAGCTATAGCAACAGTAATGGCGATCGCCCATGACAAAATCCCACCAACTATTAACTTAGATAATCCCGCTGAGGATTGTGACCTAAAATATGTTCCCCATGTAAGTATCTCTAAAACAGTAGAAGCAGCCTTATCTAATTCATTTGGATTTGGAGGCCATAACGTTACCCTAGCATTTAAGAAATATGTCTAGAGGACGTTTTGCTGACGCTTTCGCTCCGAAGTGCGCGGAGCGACATGGAAAGCGCAGCATTCCGGAACGGAAAACGCATTAATGCTCAAGCAACGTCCGTACAAAGCGTTGACAAGACTTTCTTGTAAACATTGGGAGATACCCCCTCAGTAGAATCTTCTACTGTGCATTGTTAACATTTGTTAACAAAAAAGTATCGGTTAAGGACTAGAAATTATAAAGGGGGCACAAGCCCCCTTTTTTAGACTTCGGGTAAATCTGTCTCTTGTCCTTTTGGCATCCAAGTTGAGATTATCAAAGCGGCATTCTTCGGTAGTCTGCTCTTGAGTCATTTAGGAATCTCGAATGCTCAGAATTTAATACTTTGAGGAATGAGACCTGAAAATATTAAGGCAGATTTACTAGATTAATAATCTGATGGAGGGCGATCGCATTTCCCCACTTTGCTATCTGCTAAATATTAATGCTTTGAGGAATTTGGGAAGGGAGTAAAAACTCGTAAGGCATTAAACGGTCAGGATTGCGATTTCGCTCCTTAATTGTGGTCTCAGCAGCTTGTAAATTATCCTGGAATTTCTTCAAAGCTGCTTCCAATTCTTGATTATGTGGAAATGCTGATGGGGAATATTTACCTAGCTGAGTGTAATAGACAGAGCCAAGTAAATAAAGCGTATCAATCTGGCTTTGAGCTTGACTAAGTGAAGGCAAACCTTTGATGAAACTCTCAGGATCTTGGGGATTTATTGGGGCTGGAAGATAGCGAGCCAAAGGAAATGCTGGCGTGTACATCATTAATTCTTTTTGAGGAAAATTCACAGCCGCGTGTTGAGCGCTCGCCGTAAAAATCACTGTCGAGATTGTTTTGACTAAACAATTTATGGTGTTAAATTTCCCTTTTCCATCATCACCAAAGTTTTGCAGTCGTCCCCCTTCTAAAGAGACTAATGTTGCTCCCCAAGTTTGTAAATCGGTATCATTCTCAACTGCTGAGTCGTTGCTGTAGTAGATGCTGAAATAATCCCTTACCCAAATTTCAATGGCATTCCAAATTAGTAACCCGTCATCTCGGTAGGGATAGGTTGGTAACTTGTTAATATCAGTTACACGCCGATTGCCTAAAGTTTGGGGAAATGAAATTTCATTAAAGTTAAACAAATAACTTTGTGTAGCTTTAGTGGCCATAGCTTGATCGCCACCGACGCTACTGGCTAATAGAGAGTCTACCGTACCACCAGGCGCAACTAATATTGCATGAGCGCCGTAATTGATCAGCACAGTCCCCTCGAAATGAGGTACCAAAAGTTTTCTTACGCAATGATCTTCGGGTAGATAATTAGTGGGAACAATAAAAGGCTCCACAACTAAATGAGTGCGCCCCAAATGGCTGATGAGTTCATGATAGTTAGAATCAGTCATTTCGACTATGTTTTTAGCAGTCATCCAAGATTCACCATCTAGGGGCGTAAACAAAATCCATTCAGTGCTAATGGCTGTTCGTTGATAACTAATGGCAACCGGAAATAAAGGTCTAGACCAACTGTCAGCAGGTGGAACGGCAAATAGTGCTACTGGAGTAGCAATATACTTTTGTTGTTCTAATTCTTGGCTAATAAAAGAACCGTTGACCAAGCTATTCAAAAGCGCATAGTCGGAAACGTAAAGCCGATCGTCTGCCATTGCTGCCTCCAGTGAATCAGTGAAGCCAAATTTGGCTGCAATTTGGGAATATTGTTCTGCGGTAACTGGTAAGCGAGAATCACTGGCTTGGAATTGCTCAATTACCAGGGGGTTTGGTCCAGCCACTTGTAAATAAGCAAAGATCAGGTCTTGTTGGAAGTTATAGGCGATCGCCGGTTTGCGGATAATTGTGAATTGCTGGTCGTAATCATCAAGAGTGGGAGACTGTGGAGAAGATTCTACACTTGAATCTGAAGTTGAAGACTTATTAGCATCAGCTATTTCTGCTAGTTTGGCAATGTATTTGACTATTTTCTGAAGATTGTCTAATACAGTTTTTTCAGTAGTAGATGCTAACTCATCGATCTTTTCTTGAGGGATTTGAGATTGAATTTGTTTAAAGTCATTATCAATTATTTGCACAAGGTTTTCCTCGGCAGATTTTTGTTGAGAAAGTTCTTGCCATTGGCGGTCAATTTCTGGGTCTTTGTCAATTTTTTCTAAGTTTAAATGTAGTTGCTCAACTACATTTTTTAAACTTTCCTCTGGGATATCGCCAAAATCATTACTAATTGGAAATAATTTAGTCCATTCAAAAGACTTTGCTTTTGATAAGCCAGAATTTTGATAAAGGGACTTATTTATGAATATTTTGAGCAGGGATAATACTACCTTGATCAGCCATTGCAGAGTTGGAAATGTGCCTTTAGGTAGCTGTATTAAAGGAAAACCCAGGATTTTATCTATAATTTTGTTTTTTGGTACATTTGTCATCGCCAGAGGATTGAGATAGCTGTAATTATATTCATATTTAGCTGGGTCGTCACGCTCTGTGATGTAAATGATGTAGAATAATACTAAAAAAGCTGCCAATTTGACTAGATTCCTGGCAGTGTTTTTTTCGCTATTTTTAGATAAAGAATTTGCTAGTTGGATTTCAGACATCTTTTACTCTTTCCGTTAGAAAACATTGAAGCTATTTTAGTATAATTTGTACCTTTATTTTAAGAATAAGGGAACTTCAACAACATCTTCTAATACCATTTTTAAAAAAGAATGTTACGAATAGTAATAGTAACAAAAATACTTTTCAGAAGATGCTTCTTTGACAAAAAAGATGATTTATGACCTAAAAAATGGTATTAAAGCCATTTATTATGACTCCTGACTCCTGACTCCTGACTCCTAAGAAGTACCCTAAATATTTGTAGCAAGCATTTATCAAATTGGTATAATTGGGTGGGAATTTCACAAAACAGAGTCAGAAAATATGCTCAAATTATAGATAGGTATGGGCTTTTTCCTCCAAAAGGCATGAATACTTAACAGCAAGCTAGTTTTCCGGCGGAATGCGGAGCAAACAGGCATTTTTTTTCTATACCATAAAATGTCTAAGTAAGACTAAAAACTTTTTAACACCTGATAAAATTTAACCTGAGTTCCAGGATTGAGTTATCAGTGACTCCCCATAAGTTGGACTATTTGAAGAAACTGCTGATTTTGAAGCAGTTAATCAACCCTTAACCTAACAATAAGAACTAAAGTCCACACTATAAGCTTAAGTTCAGATGGCCTTAAAAATTTTGACTTGACTATTTCTCTTGCTTAGAGTTCCCTAGAGGTGAGATGATTTGTAATGTATATGGCCTGAGAATAATTTCAGACAAATATTACTGTAGAAAAATATTTGGTTGATCGACTCTGGCATTCACACACTTGATTAAGTATATAGAAACAATAACTATGGTTGTTACAACTCAATCACTCGAAGAACTTTGTATTAACTCAATCCGCTTCTTAGCAATTGATGCAGTCCAAAAGGCTAATTCTGGCCACCCTGGACTACCAATGGGTGCTGCACCAATGGCCTTTGTCCTCTGGGACAAGTTCATGCGTTTTAACCCCAAAAATCCTAAATGGTTAAATCGCGATCGCTTTGTTTTATCGGCTGGCCACGGTTGTATGTTACTGTACGCTCTCATGCACCTCACAGGTTTTGACAGCGTACCGATTGAGGAAATTAAACAATTCCGTCAGTGGGATTCTAAAACTCCTGGCCACCCAGAAAATCACATCACTGAGGGTATCGAGGTTACTACCGGGCCACTAGGACAAGGTATTGCTAATGCTGTAGGATTAGCTGCAGCAGAGGCCCATTTAGCTGCGACATTCAATAAGCCAGACTGTAACCTAATTGACCATTACACTTATGTGATTATGGGTGATGGTTGTAACATGGAAGGAATTTCTGGTGAAGCTGCTTCTCTAGCTGGACATTGGGGGTTAGGTAAGTTAATTGCCTTCTATGATGATAACCATATTTCTATTGATGGTCATACTGACATTTCCTTTACTGAAGATGTAAGTAAGCGCTTTGAAGCTTACGGTTGGCACGTTCAGCACGTTGTGGATGGTAATACTGGTTTAGACGCGATCGCTGACGCTATTGAAAAGGCAAAAGCGGTTACTGACAAACCTTCTTTGATTAAAGTTACTACTCTTATTGGTTATGGTTCTCCTAATAAAGCTGATACTCACGATGTTCACGGTGCAGCACTCGGACCGGATGAGGTAGCAGCTACTCGGAAAAATCTTGGTTGGGAATATCCAGAGTTTGAAGTTCCTGCGGATGCTTTGAGTCATTTCCGTAAGGCAGTTGACCGGGGTGCAAAATATCAGGAAGAATGGGATAAGTTATTCTCTGAGTATAAGTCTAAGTATCCTGAAGATGCAGCTACTTTGGAACGGATGGTAAGTGGTAAATTACCTGAAGGTTGGGCGGATGCACTACCTAAATATACTCCTGAAAGCAAGAAGGATGCTACTCGTAACCAGTCTGGTGCAACGCTAAATGCTATAGCTGGAGTTTTACCAGAATTAATTGGTGGTTCTGCTGACTTAGCTCCTTCTAACAAAACTTTACTCAAAGGTATAGGAGATTTCCAAAAAGGTCAATATCAAAACCGGAATATGCGTTTTGGTGTGCGGGAACATGGTATGGGAGCTATTTGTAATGGTATTGCTCTCCATGGTTCCGGTTTAATTCCTTATGGTGCGACTTTCTTGGTGTTCACAGATTATATGCGGAACTCTATCCGTTTATCTGCTTTAGCTGAAGCTGGTGTTATTTGGGTAATGACTCACGACTCGATCGCTTTAGGTGAAGACGGACCGACTCACCAACCAGTTGAGCATATTGCATCTTTACGTTTGATTCCACAATTACTTGTGATGCGTCCTGCGGATGGTAATGAAACTTCTGGTGCGTACAAGGTTGCGGTGGAAAAGGCTAAAGCAAGTCATCCTCAACCTACTCTGTTAGCGTTATCTCGTCAAGGTTTGCCTAATTTAGCTGGTAGTTCTATTGATGCGGTTGCTAAAGGTGCTTATATTCTGACTGACAGCGATGGTACTCCTGACATTATTATTATTGGTACTGGTGGCGAAACTTACCAATGTGTTGACGCAGGTGAAAAACTCCGTGCTGAAGGTAAGAAGGTGCGGGTGGTTTCTATGCCATGTTGGGAATTATTTGAAGAGCAGGATGCTGCTTATAAGGAGTCTGTTTTCCCTGCTGCTGTTAAGAAGCGTTTGGCAGTGGAAGCTGGTGTTAGTTTTGGTTGGCATCGTTATGTGACTGATGAGGGTGCGACTTTGAGTGTTGATACTTTTGGTGCTTCTGCTCCTGGTGGTGTTGTGTTGGAGAAGTTTGGTTTCACTGTTGATAACATTGTTGCTAAAGCTAGAGAAGTATTGGGTTAGTTTTGATGGTGGATAAGCATTCAGCATTTAGCACTCAGCACTCAGTTAGAGTTATAACTTTACAGGTAATAACTTTGAAGTTTATAGTTGTCTTAACTTGAGTGCGTAGTGTTATATCTGCCTATTAACTATCTCAAATTATTAACTATAATTAAAGAGGTTCTCTATTTCTAGAGAACCTTTTTAATTTTTATAGCAATTTCCTTCAGTATGTTTCAGGATTTATTCTTGTTTTTATTAATAAAAAATAAGTTAGTTTTCCGTGATTTTACTATTGCTGAGGAAATATTTAGACAGTTATAATTACACTAAGAAAAAATATTTACTTAATAACAAGAAAAAATAGTTATGGATGAAGCTGTAAGAAAGATAGCAGGTGTAGGATTGCCTGGTGTTATACTTTTAATTGCAATAGCAACGACAGGTTTTAGTGGTGCTGCAGCAATTACAGCAGCATTAGCAATGTTAGGACCGGGTGGAATGATTGGTGGTGTTGTATTTTTGGGAATAATTGGACTTGCATCAGATGCACTGACAAAGTATGGGTTAGAAGCTTTATTGAAAGGAGTTTATCTACAGAGAAAATCCGATGGTGAACCTTTATCAAATCTCTCTAAAGAAATTAATGGTTTACCAATTTCATTAGAACTTAAACTAATAGTAAAAAATGCTATTGGAGCCTAATAGTTAAAACTAAAGCATAAGTCGATTTGGTTTTTATTTACTTGATTATCAACTATAATTAAAGAGGTTCTCTAGAAATAGGGAACCTTTTAAATTTTTTTATATAATTGGAGGAAATGATGACTCAAGCTTCTGTGGAAAAAAATACAGCAATTAAAAGAATTTCAGCAATAATTGACCGAGTAATGGAAAGCGAAAGTATTTATCAAGAATTAGATAAAAATCAACTCATTCAGAGTTTTTATACATTATTAGATAAAGTGTCACCTCAAATGGTAATATCTCTAGATGATGAACGACTGAAAAAGAAAGTTAGAGGTGTAATGTCAATAGAACTATTCTCGACAATATTTGATGATTTGACTCCAGAACAAATAGAAATGTTTAATACAGTAGTAGAAAGGAAATAAAAACGGTGAGTTATCTACTAGATACAAATTTAGTTACTGCAATTTTAAAACAGAATAAAATAGCAACTGATAAATTTAAGCAGGTTAAATTTTTGGAAGAATATCTATTTATCAGTTGCATTACCTATTATGAAATTAAAAGAGGATTATTGTATGTTAATGCTACTAGGCAACTTTCTAAGTTTAACAAATTTTGTCAAGAAGTTACAATTTTGTTCTTAGACAATTTAGAAATTATTGAAAAAGCATCAGAAATTCACATAGATTTGAGAAGGAAAGGAAGACCTATTCAAGATGCTGATATACTTATTGCCGCAACGGCAATTATTCATAATTTAACTTTAGTTTCTAATGATTCTGATATGTCTAGGGTGGAGGGAATAAGTTTAGAGAATTGGTTAGATGTGGAATAGAATTAAAGAGATTTTTGCCCAAGTTATTAATATAATTAGAAATAACTAAGTTTAATGATTAATTTGAATAAAGCAGTTTTAGTTACATCTATCTTTTTACCAACACTAGCACAAGAGTCAGGTGGATTTTCTGCTGCATCGCTCGCTGCTGCTAATAACATCTGTCGGGAAAAAGGTTATAGTCATGCTGTTGCTCGTCCAGACATGAGCGGTGGTGTTTATTATTTCTGTGTTAAATAGGGAGTAAAATATGAAAGATTTTTATGGAGTAGATTTTTACAATGTTTATGTATCAACACCTGATACACCATCAATTTATATGGGATGGTATCAATCTACCACAGCAAAAGAACCTCCAGTAATAGGAGAGAAATTTTATTCTTGGGCAGGTGCGAATGATTCAAGAAAAAAGGTTGAGCTGGAAGTAGTAGAAGTAGTAGCAACTCATCCGCAATGCAGATTAGCTTTGTGTAAGGTTATTTCAGATTCTGTCAATTATAGTTAGCAAGTTTCAGAATTGATTATATTTTTTTATATAAAAATCGGCTTTGTTGAGCTTTGTTGAAAGGAGTTTATATACAGATAAAATCAGATAGTTAACCTTGATAAAATCTATGTGGAGAAATTGATAATTTACCGATTTCATTAGAACTTAAACTAATGCTAAAAAATGCTATTGGAGCCTAAGAATTAAAATTAAAGCATAAGTCGATTTGGTTTTTATTGACTTGATTATTAATTATAATTAAAGGGGTTCTCTAGAAATAGGGAACCTTTTAAATTTGTTTATATAATTGGAGGAGATTATGACTCAAACTTCTGTGGAAAAAAATACAGCAATTAAAAGAATTTCAGCAATAATTGACCGAGTAATGGAAAACGATAGTCTTTATCAAGAATTAGATAAAAATCAACTCATTCAGAGTTTTTCTACATTATTAGATCGAGTGTCACCTCAAATGGTAATATCTCTAGATAATGAACGACTAACAAAGAGAGTTAGAGGCGTAATGTCAATAGAACTATTCTCCACAATATTTGATGATTTTACTCCAGAACAAATAGAAATGTTTAATGCAGTAGTTGAAGGGAGATATTAAGGTCAGTGATATACTAAATATTAGTATAGTTTCAGCAGTTGCAAACCAGAATCAAAAAATTATAGGAGGAGATGATGACTCAAGCTTCTACAGAAAAGAATACAGTTCTTAAAAGAATTGCAGCAATAATTGACCGAGTAATGGAAAGCGAAAGTATTTATCAAGAATTAGATCGAAATGAACTTGTGGAGACTTTCTCAAAAATATTAGATAGAGTGTCACCTCAAATTCTCCTACCTCTCAATGATGAAAAGTTGAAAAAAAGGGTTGAGAGAGTTATGGTAACAGAATTATTATGGACAACACCTAATGATTTGACCCCAGAAGAAATAGAAATTTTTAATGCTGTAGTGGAAGGGAGATAGGAAAAGTGAATTATCTATTAGATACTAATATAGTTTCAGCGTTTGTGAATCAGAATCAAAAAATTAGAGATAAATTACTCGAAGTATATACTAGAGAACAGGATATTTATATTAGCTGCATTAGCTTTTATGAAGTAAAAAGAGGATTATTATATGTGAATGCTACTCGAAAACTATCCGAGTTTAACAAATTCTGTCAAAAAGTTACAATTTTATTCTTAGAAAATTTAGAAATTATTGAAAAAGCAACAGAAATTCACATAAATTTCAGGCGAAAAGGAAGACCTATTCAAGATGCTGATATACTTATTGCAGCAACAGCAATTACTAATAATTTAACTCTGGTTTCTAATGATTCTGATATGTCAAGAGTTGAGGGAATAAATTTAGAAAATTGGTTAGATGTGGAATAGAATTAAAGATATTTTTGCCCAAGTTATTAATATAATTAGGAATAACTAAGTTTGATAATTAATTTGAATAAAGCAGTTTTAGTCATATCTTTAGTTGCATCTATTGCTTTACCAACACTAGCAGAAGAGTCAGGTGAATTTTATGCTGCCTCCCTCGCCACTGCTAATAGTATCTGTCGGGAAAAAGGTTACAGTCATGCTGTTGCTCGTCCAGACATGAGCGGCGGTGTTTATTATTTCTGTGTTCAATAGAGAGTAAAATATGAAAGATTTTTATGGAGTAGATTTCTATAACGTTTATGTTTCAACTACAGAATGCTCCTAATTACGCGAATCGCCCCTACTAGGTATGGTGGTTCTGCGTAAGTCTTGAATATTTCAATACAAAATATTCAGGAGTCAACATAATTAAGTATTCAAGCAGATGTAATATAATTTTTATCTTTACTCAGATGGATAATATCAAATCCGCTCGGATTCGGTAGAAAAAAATGTTCCATCTTCAAGCATTACCAAATCTTTCTGTAATCTCCCCACACTCTTTTTACACCAATGCTACCGGATTTGATATTACTTAAGGGTAGGGGGGAGTTGGGGAAATTGAAAGTTTGAAGTAGGAAATCTAAGGTTCAGGTAAGTTTAGCAGAACGGAAAAAGATGGCAAGCAAAAGAATCAAAGAAAAAAATCAGTTACCCAGTGAAGAAATAGAATTTGCTCTTTCAAATTTAGGCTCCCAGAGTATCGGAAACAATAATCTCAACCAGCATAACTTACCAGAAAATTTTCGCCCTCGTTTCTTGCAATTCACTATTGTCAATATTCTTTCAGATATCATAGTTCCTCTAGCAGGTTTAGTAGATACAACATTCCTAGGACATTTGCCTAATATTCATCATTTAGCAGGAGTTTCTCTTGCTAGTGTAATTTTCAATTATCTTTACTGGAGTTGTCTTTTTCTATATGTGGGAACAACTGGACTAACAGCTCAAGCATCAGGACGTGGCGATCGCCATCAAGTTGTGCTGGTGTTACTACGCAACTGTCTCATAGCTTTACTTTTAGGCGTGCTAATACTACTGTTACAAAACTCGCTACAGAACATAGGATTTCACTTACTCGCTGGCACTCCAGAAGTTAAAACCCTAGGTCAAAAATATTTTCAAGGCAGAATTTGGGATGCTCCTCCTACTCTGATGAACATGGTACTGATGGGTTGGTTTGTTGCACAACAACAAGAGAGTAAAATTTTAGCAATGTCATTGGTTGCAGGTGGAACAAATATATTTTTTGATTACCTATTGATAGTGAATTGGGGATGGGGGAGTTTCGGTGCCGGTATAGCAACAGCAGCTAGTCAGTATCTGACTTTGGTTGTAGGAATAATATTCTTGCCTTGGGAAAACCTTCGGGCGTTAATTCCAAAAATATACCAACAAATATTTCGAATGCAGGAGTTGAAAAGCAGTTTTCAGATCAAGGGAAACTTTTTTATTGCTACAGTTATATCCATCTTGACTTATGTGATTTTGATCAACCTGAGTGCAACTTTTGGTACTTTGATATTACTGAGCAATAGCTTAATCTTTCAAGTAGTGAATATGTCAACTAATATTCTTGGGGGATTAGCTTCAACAACACAAGTTTTAGTGGGGAATTATTATGGTGCTGGAGTTAATCAAAAATTACTCCCTGTTCTAAAATTTTCTTTTCTGATTAGCTTCAGTTTAGTAGTACCTATTGGCTCAATTTTTATCTTATTTCCAGAGCAACTCTTTGGGGTATTGACGAATAATGCTGAAGTAATTTCTGTTGTTAGTAATCAGGTTTTTTGGTTACTTCCACTACTTGCCTGTATGTCTATAGCTCATGTTTTGGATGGATATTTTAACGGCTTAAATAACAGCTTGGTTGTTCTCAGAAGTAGAGCTGTTTCTTTAGTTGGATTTTTGCTTGTAGCATTCATAGCTTGGCAATTAAATTCTTCTGCTCTGTTGTGGTTAGCTTTTTTATTGTTTATAGCTACAAGAGCTATAATATTAGGAATTAAGGTGTTATTAACCACGAAAAACTTAGAACTGGAAAAAATTTAAGGTGATTAAAAATAATCCTGAAGCGAGGACTTTCATTAATGGATAATGGATAATTACCTCTCCCTATGAGGGCGAATGCCATTCGCCCCTACTTTGTGGTCTACTCAACTGAAAAGCAATGAATAATTACCTCTCCCTATGAGGGCGAATGCCATTCGCCCCTACTTTGTGGTCTACTCAACTGAAAAGCGCTGTAATTATTAATTATTCGGTAATTTTGATTGGCGATCTATCGCTTTTTAGGGAAAAACATTCAGAAATTTGACTCTCCACCCGAAACTAATTAGTGCGATTTATCCAACCATTAATAGTAAAGCGACTGTCTGTAAAAGCTTGAGATGGACAACTTACTGGCAAAACTTCGTGTAGATAACTACTGAAGAAAAATACAATACTATTGTTTTTTGGTTCTATGGTTTTAAATGTATTAGCTTTTGAATAATATTTGCCCTGAATTTTACTGTCATAAATTCTTAAATTTCCACCTGTAAATGCTTTGGGTTCTTGATAAAAATAGTAAACATAAGTAATAACTCTCGTATTAACAGGATATTGATTATCAACATGAGTCTTATAGAAGTTGCGATCGTTATGAGCTGTTAACTGAGTTTCAAATTTAGCAATTGAAAATTCTGGAATATTTAATTTTGTGAAAACATCTGGCAAAATTTCTTGAATTTTTTTAACAATTAATTCCTCAAATTGAGCAAAAGATTGTAATACTAAAGCACTTCGATTTTCGTTACCTTTCAACTTATTTGTGGTTGACTCATTCGATACTACTGCCGGGATAAAATCTGATTCTTTTGGCAATACATAATTCAATAATTGTTGATTTTCTGAATGGCTGAGGAAATTTTCTCTGAGTAAATAATTAGATTCTAAAATTTCTATTTGAGGAGTTGGATCTGGGTCTGATTGAGTCTGTTGTATTTCAATGTTAGCCATTTTATAACTCATGTGAAATTAGTGAAAAGCATTCATAATTTTGACCAGAAAATTATGTCTCAAGCCTCTGTTTTTAAGGGAATAAAAAAAGAAAACTCAGTATTTGAAGCCTTCTATTTCAGTAGGAGATACTGTTAATTTTTAATTAATAACTGATAACTGAAATGACTTTTTATCCATAACTCATTAGGGCTTGCTGATTAAATATAAAGGTCTTTACAGATAAAGGTTTTAGCCTTTTTAAGTATCAAAAAGTGCGAGGTTTTAAGTGGCTGAGGTTCAAAAATTTAGGAATTTAGTCAAGAGTTGGGCAGAAAAATCAAGGGACGATTCTTCCTACTATCTCCTCTATAATTCCCATTTATCCTGACCGAATAAATAAGGTCTCAAGCCTCCCCTTTCAAGGGGATAAAAAAGAAAATTTCCCATTTCAAGCCTCCCTATTACAGGAGGTACTGCTGATAACTGATAACTGATAACTGATAACTGAAATGACTCCTCCCCTCACCAAAAGACTTCCATAAGCAAACCCTAATTAGTGCAATGTATCCAACCATTAAGAGTAAAACGACTATCTCGGAAAGCTTGAGACGGACAACTGATTGGCAAAACTTCGTGTAGATAACTACTAAGGAAAAATATAATACTATTGTTTTCTGGTTCTATGGTTTTAAATGTATCAGCTTTAGAATAATATTTTCCCTGAATTTTACTATCGTAAATTTTTAAGCTTCCACCTGTGAATGCTTTAGGTTGTTGATAACAATAGTAAACATAAGTAATCGTTCTAGTATCAATTCCAGGATGTTTATTATCAATATGAACCCGATAAAAGTTCCTATCGTTATAGGCAGTTAAACGATTTTCAAATTTACCAATTGAAAATTCTGGAATATTTAATTTTGCAAATACATCTGGCAAAATTTCTTGAATTTTTTTGACTATCAATTCCTCGAATTGAGGGAAAAATTGCAATACTAAAGGGCAATATTGATTTTCATCAGTATTCAACATATTTGTAGTTGAATAATTTGATACTACAGTAGGTGAAAAATCAGATTTTTTTTGCAGCGCATAATTGAGTAATTGTTGATTTTCTGAATTGCTGAGGAAATTTTTTTTAAGTAAATAGTGAGATTCTAAAATTTCTGTTTGAGGAGTTGGTACAGGGTCAGTTCTAATATTCGGTTGAGTCTGTTGTATATTGATATTAGCCATTCTATACTTCTTATAAAATTAATCAACCAGCTTTTACGCCAAGATACTCTAATTTACTAAATTAAAACTATAACGTCTTAGATATGTAATGTTTTCAATTCAAAAATCCGCCGTTGCTGAATTAGGGAATTATATCTAAAGCGCTGGTCTTCAAGCAACGTTGAGATAATTTACAACCCGCTTAAATTTACCAGTTCTAGCAACTTTATCCCTAAAATCAGCAATACTTCAATAAATTTTAGCGATCGCTACCAGATTGATAATTTCCTACTGGTGCAGGTGGGCCTGGAGGACCTGAAATTTCCAAATTACCCTCTACTGGTGCAGGAGGACCGGGAATTTCCAAATGACCCTCTACTGGTGCAGGAGGACCTGGAGGACCGGGAATTTCCAAATGACCCTCTACTGGTGCAGGTGGGCCTGGGGGACCGGGAATTTCCAAATCATCCCCTAGGAATGGGGTGAGCTTATCCAAGACTGATACTGTGACCATTTTTTAACTCCGTCTAGAATATTCGAGTTTGAGATTGTGACTTGAAAAAACCGACACAAAGTCATAAAGTGACATATTGATGTTCACTTGGTGCTTCTACTAAAACCTTCGGCGAATTACTCATCAATCTGATTTTAGAAAGAGCATTTATGTGGTTATACTACTCTATTTTGTTTTTTTGTCAAGATAATATAGCAGTTTTCACACTGGTGAGGTACATGAACGATCCCCCTAAATCCCCCTTAAAAAGGGGGACTTCCGGTTCCCCCCTTTGTCAAGGGGGGTAGTGGGGGGATCTCCTGCACCGTCTACCTCACGCTTACTGAGAAATGCTATATTTCAATTTCAATAACATTACAGCGCTTTTCAGATTGATGAACCACATCATCACAAGCAAAACCCCGTAGGGACGTTCCATGGAACGTCCCTACTGTGGTCTACCGAAATGAAAACTGCTGTAAAATGTCAGTTAGATGAGTTAAGAATAATTAAGTATTCAAGCGGATATTATGTAATTTCCAGCTTTACTCAGATCGGATAATTTGAGAATGTCCTAACAAAACCTGCAATTGCTACGACAAAGAAAAACCTTATTCTCCTACGGGATAACTAACTTTGAGTCAGTATTATATATAGTCAAAGCTAGTGAGAATAAAAAATTAAATGTGTGGAATTGTTGGTTATGTTGGCACCCAGTCAGCTACAGAAATTTTACTGTCGGGACTAGAAAAACTAGAATATCGGGGTTATGATTCGGCGGGATTGGCCACTATTTGTGATGGTCAAATTAAGTCTGTTCGTGCTAAGGGTAAATTGTGCAACCTACGGGAAAAATTGGTAGAAGTGGAAATGCCAGCTAATGTTGGTATTGGCCATACTCGTTGGGCAACTCATGGCAAACCCGAAGAATATAATGCTCATCCCCATACCGATGATACCGGGCGAGTGGCAGTGGTGCAAAATGGAATTGTCGAAAATTATCGAGAGTTACGCAAAGAATTGCAAAGTCGGGGGCACAAATTTGTTTCTGAGACTGATACGGAAGTTATTCCCCACTTGATAGCAGAATTTTTGTCTAATTTTGCTGAAAACGGAAAACCGGGAACGGGGAACAGAGAAATTTTTTTGGAGGCAGTGCGTCAGACTGTGCAGAAATTGGATGGGGCATTTGCGATCGCTGTTGTTTGTGCCGACTATCCCAATGAAATTATTGTTGCTAGACAGCAGGCACCTATATCTATTGGTTTAGGACAGGGGGAATTTTTCTGTGCTTCTGATACTCCTGCTCTTGTTTCTCATACTCAAGTTGTTGTCAGTTTGGAAAATGGGGAAATGGCGCGTTTAACTCCTCTAGGAGTGGAGGTTTATAATTTTGATGGCGATCGCCTCAATAAACTTCCTCGCATTCTTAACTGGAGTCCGACTTTGGTTGAGAAACACATTTTCAAACATTTTATGCTCAAGGAAATACATGAGCAACCAGGTGTTGTTAGGGGTTGTTTGGAAGCTTATATTAATAGTGATTGGGATGTGAAAAATAATCAGGTTTCTCCCACTAATTTAAAGTTGTCGCCATCTTTATATGAAAATTTGGAACAGGTGGAAATTTTTGCCTGTGGTACGAGTTGGCACGCTAGTTTAATTGGCAAGTATTTATTAGAACAATTAGCAGGAATTTCGACTAGAGTAAATTATGCTTCGGAAGCTCGTTATGCTCCTTCTCCTCTGAGAAAAAATACTCTTTTGATTGGTGTTACTCAGTCTGGAGAAACGGCTGATACTTTAGCAGCTTTAGGAATGGAACAACAGCGTCGTTCAGATAAAACGGCTGAATTTAACGCAAGATTATTAGGAATTACTAATCGTGCGGAAAGTTCTATTGCTAATTTAGTTAATCAAATTATTGATATTCGAGCAGGTCTTGAAATTGGAGTTGCTGCGACTAAAACATTTGTGGCACAGGTAATGGCGTTTTATTTTTTAGCCATAGATTTAGCATGGCAACGACAATATTTATCTGGGGAAAGAATCGCAAAAATTATTAATGGTTTACAAAAAATTCCGGCACAAATGGAACAGATGTTAGAAGCTCAAGATAGTCAAATTGAAGATTTTGCTCACCATTTTAATGACACTCAAGATTTTATTTTTATAGGCAGAGGAATTAATTATCCAATTGCCTTAGAAGGTGCTTTGAAATTGAAGGAAATTAGTTATATTCATGCCGAGGGATATCCCGCAGGTGAGATGAAACATGGTCCGATCGCTTTGTTGGATGATAAGGTGCCTGTGGTAGCGATCGCCATGCCTGGTTTAGTTTATGAGAAGGTGCTTTCTAATGCTCAGGAAGCTAAAGCGAGGGATGCGCAGTTAATTGGGGTGACTCCTGAAAGTACAGAAGCGGATGTGTTTGATAATGTGTTAGCGGTGCCAGCAGTGGATGAGTTGTTGTCACCGATGTTGACTGTTATTCCTTTGCAGTTATTGGCGTATCATATTGCTGCTCATCGTGGTTTGGATGTGGATCAACCACGGAATTTGGCGAAGTCGGTGACTGTAGAGTAGGGTTTTTTCAGTGAACAGTTATCAGTTATCCGTTATCAGTATTTTCATGTTAAAATAACGACAAAGGTAGGGACGTTGTATGCAACGTCTCTACTGGTTTATCATTTGCAAAAAAAGAAAATAGAATCATGTTAAAACATTTAGATAGAATTACTTTTGACCCGAAAATCATGACCGGAAAAGCTTGTATTCGAGGAATGAGAATACCTGTTTCTTTAATTCTGAATTTAGTTGCTAATGGGGAACCTAATCAGGAAATTTTAGAGGAATATCCTGATTTAGAATTAGAGGATATTAAACAATGTTTATTTTATGCTGCCTGGTTAGCTGAAGAAAGAGTTATTCCTATTGAAAAAAAGCAGGAGTTATATCCTGTCCAGTTTAATAGTTAAACTTTGGAGGAAGAAAGGCAGAAGGGAATATTGGTTTAAAGGGAAAAGGTTTTGTATCGCTGATTATCCAAACATGATATTACTGAACCTTCCCCTTGAAAAAATATAAGAATGTGTGCTTTAGAAGAGATACATCGAAGTTATCTACCCAGATTTACTGGGTAAAAATTAAAGAAATGTCTAATAAACATAACCCTTTTTGTTGTAAGGTAGCTGGTTGAGTTATCTGGGAAAAAACGTATTTTATACTCTCTAAAGTACACCCCACTTTAAGAGCATCATATAACTTATCCTCATCTACTTTCTATTCAAAAATCTTAGATTTTACATGACTATATTACAAGCTGGCGATTACCCTCATCTATGATTGATAGAGGTTTTAGAGGTTTTAGAGGTTTGAATTACAATTGTATAGTTGTATAGTAAAAATTCAAATGAATAAAATAAATAAAATAAAATTTCTAGGAGATATGGGTATTTCTCAAAGAACTGTAGAATGGCTCCGAAATCAAGGCTATGATATTGTTCATTTAAGAGAACAAGGGTTACAAAGATTGGCAGATGAAAATATCTTAGCTAAAGCTATAACTGAGGAACGAATTGTATTGACAATGGATTTAGATTTCACAGATTTACTAGCATGGAGTGGGGATGCTTTTCCTAGTGTTATTATCTTTAGATTAAAAAATCAGAAATCTAATAATGTTAACGCTAAATTAGAAAATGTTCTGAATCAATGTCAAAATCAATTATTAGCAGGGGTAATTATTTCCGTAAGTGATGATACTTTCCGAGTTCGCAATTTGCCTATTCAATAGTTGTTATTAATACTCTTGAGTCGGACTTAATTTTCTTTTTTCTCCCCTGAAAATGGGGAGACTTAAAAGCTTACTTTTTGGTCAATTCTCTATCATCAACTGCTCGCCCAAAAGAACTATTAAGGAGACAAAATTATTCAATCTAAACTACTTCCAGGAGAAGGAAAAGTCGGCACGTACGGCGACTTGTTAAAATTGGGTCGTCGAGGAGATAATTTAACGCCTCATCATATACCATCCAACGCTTACATGAAAGCTAAAATCAAAGATTACACAACTAATCAAGGAATTGCTATTATGATGGAACATTTATCACCTGGAAAAGGAGGTCGTCATCGTCAAACTTTATCTTATGGTAAAAGTCCAGACTTAACTCTTTCCCCTCGACAAACTTTAGCGCAAGAAGTTTGGGATATCCGCTCTATTTATCTTCTTCAAGGATTATATAATACAGATATTATAAAGGCTCTGCAAGAACTTATTAAACTTAATAAAACAACTTGGTTAACTTTTTTTGATAAAGGAGTTATAAACTTATGAATTTAATCAAAATCTTACAAGAAAATCGTTTAATGAAAACACCTCAAGAAATCAAGATATTTGAGGAAACTTTAGAAAAAATTGCTCAACATCCTAATAATTACAATTTAAAAGACTTACATCTTATCTTAGATGATAATTGTCAACATCCAGAAATTATGTTTAGTTTAGTTCATTTTTTAGAAGATTTTGAACTACAAAAACAAACACAAGTTTTTATTGAAGTTATTCCTCAATTAATGATTACTGCATCTGAATGGACAAAGATTATTCACTATCGAATCATTAATGATGAATCTGCTTGTAAACTTTATCAAAATAGTCTGGAATTAGCTAATCAAAAAACACCTCATTTTTTATATCAACTTTTATTAGAAAGCGTTAAAAATCATCTCAATTCACCTTCAGAAGTCATGTTAA
Organism: Okeania sp. SIO3I5; assembly: GCF_010672085.1. Lineage (GTDB taxonomy): Bacteria > Cyanobacteriota > Cyanobacteriia > Cyanobacteriales > Microcoleaceae > Trichodesmium. The sequence continues at coordinate 108,142 of NZ_JAAHHT010000016.1, read as the reverse complement.
CTTAAATTATTGTAAGATTTCTAGAAGCTAACAATGATATTCTAGTATCTGTTATCAATTAGGATAAAATGTTACGACAATTTATGGTAGAAATAAAGTGGGTTTTAAATAATTAGGAGAAGACTGAGCAATGAGACAAATTACTTTAACCTCTGAACAAGAAAAATTGTTAGAAAAATTATTAAATACTGGCAAATATAACACAGCTCAAGAGGCGATCGCTAGAGCATTTCAATTATTAGAAGAAGAGGATGATTATCTTGAATTACTTTCTTATTTTCAAGGCACTGAATCTGCCAAAAAGTTATTAAAAGAAAAGGTTGAAAAATATCAAGAGGAACGAGAATAAAATAAGAATAAACCGATAGATCCTGAGAAAGCAAGGTTAGCAGCAGAATTTAAGCGATTATGTGAATAAACCCAAGCATTACACTCAGATAATCCTTTAACTGATGAAGAAATTGCTGCGGAAATTCAAGCTTATAGAAAAAGAAAATGAGAGTTATTATTGACACAAATATTTTAGTGTCTGCTGCTGTTGCTGATGGGAAACCAGAAACAGCGATTAATTTTATTACTAGTAATTCTAATTATGAATGGATTGTATCAGAGGAAATTTTAGCAGAATATAATTAAGTTTTATATCGAAGAATGGTTAAACTTAATTAGAGATAGTACAAAGTTAATTGAAGTTAATCTTATGGTTGACTTTAAAAGAGATCCTAAAGATGCTAAATTTATCGCCTTAGCAATGGCAAGTGAGGCAGATTTTTTGATTACAGGAGACAAAGATTTTAGTGAGATGAGAGAATTACCAAAAACAATTATTGTTTCGGTTTCTTTGTTCTCTGATTTATTTATAAATGAGGAATAGATATATGTTGAAAATGATTATTGCTTATCCAGGAGAAGACTGAGTTATGAGACAAATTACTTTAACCTCCGAACAAGAAAAGTTGTTAGAAAAATTATTAAATACTGGCAAATATAATACAGCTCAAGAGGCGATCGCTAGAGCATTTCAGTTGTTAGAAGAAGAGGATGATGATATTAAATTACCTTCTTATTTTCAAGGCACTGAATCTGCCAAAAAGTTATTAAAGGAAAAGATTAAAAAATATCAAGAGGAACGAGAACAAAATAAGAATAAACCGATCGATCCGGAAAGAGCAAGGTTAAGTCAAGAATTACGAGAATTATTTGATAAAACTCAAGCCATTCCGGGAATTAAAGAGATTACTGAGGAGGAAATTGCTGCCGAAATAGAAGCTTATCGGAGAGGTGAATGAGAATTATTCTTGATACTAATGTTTTAATTTCTGCGGTTTTAAAAGGTAGAAAATCTAGAGAGATTATCCAATTAATTAGCGATCGTTATGATATGGATTGGATAGTTTCTCAAGAGATTTTAGCAGAATATCAAGAAGTGTTAAATCGACGTAAATTAAAATTAACAAATGAGGTAAGACAAGAATGGTTTGATAAGATTGAAACAGTTACTAAATTAATTGAAGTTAATCTTATGGTTGACTTTAAAAGAGACCTTAAAGATGCTAAGTTTATCGCTTTAGCAATGGCAAGTGAGGCAGATTTTTTGATTACAGGAGACAAAGATTTTAGTGAGATGAGAGAATTACCAAAAACAGTTATTGTTTCGGTTTCTTTTTTCTATGATTTATTTATAAATTAGGAATAGATATATATTGAATTAAGAGGCGATCGCTAGAGCATTATGGAAATTATAGATATTAATCAAGCTGTATTGCAAATCAATCAATTGTTAGAAATTGCTGCTGAAGGAAAAGAAATTATTATTACTAAAAATCACCAACCAATGGTAAAATTAATATCTGCTCAAGCCCAGACTAAACAACCTCCTTTATTTGGTAGCGATCGCGATCGTATTTCTATTAGTGATGATTTTGATGAGGAAGATTCTGTTCTACCCGATATATCTAGTGATAGGGGATGTACATGGAGGGTGCTACCCACCTACAAACTAATCATTTTGTAATGTACAATAGCGGAAAATATTATATCCATAGTAGTATTTTGACCACAAATCAACTGAGTTAAGCTCAAATTTAATCAACTTAGAAAACGTCAACACCTACCATAATCTGAAACTATGAAACTTCTTCACCAAAAAAAAACTCAAAAATCCGCCATTTTGCTGATTTAAATAAGTGGAGAGTGTGAATTGAAATCAATATTGTCTCTTAAGTAACAATAATAAATAAAAAAGTTTCCGATAAAATTCTGATATATAAATGAGATTATATTAAAAAATCAGTATAACAAACCATGACAAAATCAAAGAAATACTAAATAATGTAAGGGTGACATCTACATTATGCTGCGGTGTTTTTTAGTACATTAAAATTAAATGTCACTATCATGTTAAAGGTTAAATAGTTATGTCAGTATCAACCATAGGCTATATTAAGCTAGCAAATACTCTTTGTATAGTTAGCCAAAAGCAAGTTACTGGTAAGTTAGTCGTTGCTCATGGCAATCAAGAATGGGAACTTTATTTCCTATTTGGTCATCTCCTATATGCAAGTGGGGGAAAACATTCTACAAGACGTTGGCATCGAGCTATAAATCAACATTGTCCTAACTTTAAATTTGAAGTTAATCAGTTAAGTAATAACCAACTCTGGGAATATAAATTCTTACAAACAGCTATTAGTGAAAATCAGATAACTTTAGCTCAAGCTAAAGCAATTTTGGGTACTATTGCTAAAGAAGTTTTTTTTGCTATTATTAGTCAACGAGGTTTAACAAGAAGATGGCATCCGCAGAAACATTCTAGTTCTCAAACAGCTCTGAGTTTACTGTTATCCAGGCGAGAAATTAAAGAAGTTCTGACTTCAGCTAAAAGAGTTTGGGTATTTTTACAAAAGGAAGGTTTATGGTATATTAATCCTGATAGTGCCCCATTTGTCAGAAATGCAAATAACTTGCCAATTCCAGAAAATTCAGACTTTTTTGTAACAGTAAATAAGTTATTAAATGGCGACAGAACAATTTGGGATATTGCACTTTTAATGAAAATGCCATTAGGGGAAGTAGCTCGGAATTTATATTATTTTGAACAACAAGGTTTAATTGATTTTAAGCAAGTAGAAGATTGGCTTGCTCCCCCAGAAAAATTACGTTTAGTATCTGTAGAAAATCGTCGGCATCAAGCTACAATTGTTTGTATTGATGATAATCATCTTGTGGGTAATTTTTTGGAGAAAATTCTCCAGCCATGGGGATATAAAGTTGTACATATTCAAGATGCAATTAGAGGGCTATCACTCTTAGAAAATTATCAACCTGATTTAATTTTTTTGGATTTAGTTATGCCTAAAGTTAGTGGTTATACAATATGTGATTTTTTGCGAAAAACTACTACGTTTAAAGATACACCAATTGTATTTTTATCGAATCAAGATGGTTTTCTAGATCGGACGAGAGCTAAGTTAACAGGTGCTAATGATTATTTATGTAAATCTTCTAGCCCAGAAAAAGTTGTGGAAGTTGTAGCAAAATATGTCAATTTAAAAAATTCTCAAACTTCTCAAATGATAACTTTTGAACGAGCATCTAATTTAACTTTTTTGCCTGTGTAAGGCTAATGTTGATTTTGATTCCATGCCTGATTAAGTTATTACATATAGTTAGATTGATATTCTCCTGGATTGAAAAAAAAATTAATAATAACTAAAGAATTATATTTATTAGGTTTAGGTTATAATTTTTTGTGGAGAGGATATAAATTAGGAATTAAAAGTGATAATTTTACTGTTCCTAGTTAAGCTATTTTTCTAAAGCTTACAATATCTCACAACTAAAATAAATAATTATTAATACCCTTGCATATTGAAGGAAAAAAGGTAATGAATATATAAATTTAAGAGCAATTACAAGGATGAAATAAAATCGTTCTCTAAATCATTAAATTACATAAAGATTATTATTATCAAATCAAGGGTAGCTGTATAAATAGTAATATTATTATTGACTATAAATAGTTGATATTATGACTATAACATTTAGACTTGATATCTGAAGCTAAAATTGAACTCTTGAGTGAAAAGCTTGAGATAGCAACAGGCAAGAGTGAGAGGTCATTTCAGTTATCAGTTATCAGTTATCAGTGAACTTCACTCGGAAGTCGGAGGCAAGAAATACTGAATTAAATATTCTCTTGGTCGATTGGATATGGCGAGGAAACCTCGCCATCCCATCCTACGGACAGCTCCGCTAACGACCGCTTTTTCATCCCCTATCCAAGGGGAGGTGCATACCCTCATTTTTTGGTAATACCAATTTGATAAATTTTTGTGACAAATATTTGGACTGTTTCTAGTAGGGGTGATTCGCGTTTGTGGAGCATGACCTAAGAAATAACCCGTAAAGTAGAAGTAGCTTTTATTACCATTTTTTGCTATGAAACAATCTATTCTAGTAAATAGGCATCTGACTGAAACTACTTTAGTTGACTAAATTATTTGTACATTCTTTTTTCACGCTTGGTATAACAAGAGAGTTTTTAATAGTAGAAAAAAGTACAGTATAGTTTCACTAAATGATTAGGAAAACTATATACAGCAGATTTAATATTGGTTAGGTACACCTGTGGCAAGCAATATGATGAGCAGGCAAGATGCCTTCCACTCCACAATAGTTTGATTTAAACCCTACCCGAGCAAGGGAGGTGTCATACCTATACCTCATATATTTGAAATTTGTTGTACTATAAAAAAAATATAGTTAATGAGTAATATATGCTAGTAATTAATACAGAGTGCAATAAAATATGGAATGCTTTAGCTGTACTAGGCCAGAAGCAAGCAACAGGTAAATTAATTATAGACAATGGGGAACAAGAATGGCAGATTTATTTTTGTCGAGGTTTAATGTTATATGCCACAGGAGGATTACATCAAACTAGACGTTGGTATCGAGCAGTTAATCAACATTGTCAAAATTTAAAATTTAATGCTGGTTTACTATCTAATGATGAATTATGGGAATATCAACTTCTCAAACAGAGTATTACCCAAAAGCAAATAACTTTAAAAGAAGGAAAAGCAATTATTCGTAGTAGTAGCTATGAAATCTTATTTTCTATAGCAAATCAGCCTGTTTTAAATTTAAACTGGCATTCCTATCAACAATTAACTTCAGAAATTTTTGCGAACTTAGTATTATCTCCACCAGAATTAAAACAAGCTGTAGAGAGAGCACAAAAACTTTGGAAACGTTGGGAAAAAATGGGTATTAGTGATATTTGGCCAGAGCAAGCTCCGATAGTTAAAAAATCTGTAAACTTAGAAACTCGTCTGTCTACAGCATCTTTAGAGGCGATTAATAATCAATTTAATGGTCACAATACTTTGTGGGATATTGCAGTGAAAAAAAAGCAATGTTTAGCTTTAACAACTCGTAGTTTATATCATTTTTTTAAACAAGGTTTAATAGAAGTTCGAGCAGTACCAGATTTACCTTCTCCTTTAGAACAATTACGTTTAGTTTACTGTTCTAACAATCGCCCCAGAATTCCAATAGCTTGTATAGATTCAACACCAACAACAGGTAATTTTTTAGAGCAAATTCTGATTCCTAAAGGATATAAAATTGATAAAATTACTGACCCAATGGAGGGAGTAGGTTTAATGGCTAAAAGCCAACCTGAATTAATATTTATGGATTTAGCTATAGCTGAGGTTAATGGTTATGCGCTCTGTAATTTTTTGCGGACAGCTCCTGCTTATAAAGAGACTCCTATTATTATTTATACTGCAGAAGATAGTTGGATGAATCGGGTGAGAGCGCAACTAGCAGGTGCGACAGATTTTTTAAGAAAACCTGCAAGTGCAAAGCAAATTTTAGAGATAGTAGAAAAATACTTAAAGCCAAAAAAACAGCAATATAAAAGTCAAGGTAATTTAATTCAATCGAAATCTTTGGCTTTGGCACGTTAATTGAATACTGAGTCAGATAATTTTAATTTAATACTAATAGACATAGCCGTGAAAATTAAAAATAAAATCAATTACTATCCATAAATTATTAATTAGTTCTCTCTGTTATCTGTTCCCTTTTTTCCAGAGAGATATAATAATAAAAATTTAACTATAGCAATCCTAAATAGTTTATAAGATTTGATCGTAGGGGTTTGGTCTCCAAATCCCTTAGCTTTTGGTTTGGAGACCAAACCCCTACAGTTTTTGATCACCAATGATTTCTTATGGCTATAAATAGGTAGTATAAAAGCTAATAATGTAAGTAAATAGAAGAGTATACTCTAATAGTTTATAAGATTTGATCGTAGGGGTTTGGTCTCCAAATCCCTTAGCTTTTGGTTTGGAGACCAAACCCCTACAGTTTTTGATCACCAATGATTTCTTATGGCTATAAATTAGGTAGTATAAAAGCTAATAATGTAAGTAAATAGAAGAATATACTCTAATAGTTTATAAGATTTGATCGTAGGGGTTTGGTCTCCAAATCCCTTAGCTTTTGGTTTGGAGACCAAACCCCTACAGTTTTTGATCACCAATGATTTCTTATGGCTATAAATTAGGTAGTATAAAAGCTAATAATGTAAGTAAATAGAAGAATATACTCTAATAGGTTGTAAGATTTGATCGTAGGGGTTTGGTCTCCAAATCCCTTGGCGTTTTGGTTTGGAGACCAAACCCCTACAGTTTTTGATCACCAATGATTTCTTATGGTTATAAATAGGTAGTATAAAAGCTAATAATGTAAGTAAATAGAAGAATATACTCTAATAGGTTGTAAGATTTGATCGTAGGGGTTTGGTCTCCAAATCCCTTGGCGTTTTGGTTTGGAGACCAAACCCCTACAGTTTTTGATCACCAATGATTTCTTATGGCTATAAATTAGGTAGTATAAAAACTGATAATGTAAGTAAATAGAAGAATATACTGTATCAAAAAAATTATGACAGAATCAACATCGCCCAAAATGCGCACCGAAAGCGATAGCATGGGCAAAATTGAGGTGCCGGCAAACCGTTATTGGGGCGCTCAAACTCAGCGATCGCTAATCTACTTTTCTATTGGGCAAGACTATATCCCACCAGAAGTTATTAAAGCATTTGCTATCCTGAAAAAGGCAGTTGCCCAAACTAACCAGGAACTCGGTAAACTCCCAGAAGATAAAACCAAATTAATCGTTCAAGCAGCAGAAGAAATTATTGCTGGAAAACTAGATGGAAATTTCCCATTGCGAGTCTGGATGACTGGAAGCGGCACCCAATGCAATATGAATGTTAACGAAGTCATAGCTAACCGGGCGATCGAAATTGCTGGTGGAGAAATGGGAAGCAAAAATCCTATACATCCTAACGATCACGTTAATATGTCGCAGTCATCTAATGACACATTCCCAACTGCTATGCACATTGCCGCAGCGGTAGCATTACATCAAAAGTTGTTGCCGAAAGTTAAGAAAATGCGGGATGCACTCCAAGAAAAATCGGCAGAATTTTCGGAAATTGTCAAAATCGGGCGCACTCATCTACAAGATGCAGTACCGCTGACTTTTGGGCAGGAATTTTCGGGATATGTGGCGCAACTAGATGCAAATTTGCAACGTATCACTCATACATTGCCAGATTTGTACGAATTAGCTATAGGTGGCACTGCAGTGGGAACGGGATTAAATACGGTGAGTGGTTTTGCCGAACTTGCTGCGAAATATATTAGTGAAATAACTGGGTTGCCTTTTGTGTCTGCACCTAATAAGTTTGCTGCTTTAGCTGCTCACGATCCAATAGTGATGGCGAGTGGTGCTTTGAAGACTTTAGCTGGTTCGTTGCTGAAAATTGCTAATGATATTCGGTGGTTGGGAAGCGGACCTCGATGTGGGTTTGGGGAGTTGATTTTGCCTGCAAATGAACCGGGGTCTTCAATTATGCCAGGAAAAGTTAATCCTACTCAGTGTGAGGCGATGACGATGGTGGCGACTCAGGTGATGGGGTATGATGCAGCGATCGCTTTTGCTGGTGCCCAGGGTAGTTTTGAGTTGAATACTTATAAACCGATGATGATTTTTAATTTGATTCAGTCGATTAATTTGATTGCTGATAGTTGTAATAATTTTACGGATTTTCTGTTAGTTGATTTGAAGGTAAATAGGAAAAAAATTGAGTTTTATTTGGAACAATCTTTGATGTTGGTGACAGCTTTAAGTCCGAAAATTGGGTATGATAAGGCTGCGGAAGTTGCGCATTTTGCCCATGAGAAAGAGTTGACTTTGAAGGAAGCTTGTTTGGAATTGGGTTATGTTTCGGCGGAGGAATTTGATGAGATTGTGGTGCCTAAAAATATGACTCATCCTGGGAGTTAGGAAAATTTGTAGGTTGCCTTGCTCACACGGATTTTGCCACGGATATACGGATTAATTCGTATCAGTAGGAGAATTTGTGGGTTGCCTTGCTCACACGGATTTTGCCACGGATATACGGATTAATTCGTATCAGTAGGAGAATTTGTGGGTTGCCTTGCTCACACGGATTTTGCCACGGATATACGGATTAATTCGTATAGGTAGGAGAATTTGTGGGTTGCCTTGCTCACACGGATTTTGCCACGGATATACGGATTAATTCGTATAGGTAGGAGAATTTGTGGGTTGCCTTGCTCACACGGATTTTGCCACGGATACACGGATTAATTCGTATCAGTAGGAGAATTTGTGGGTTGCCTTGCTCACACGGATTTTGCCACGGATATACGGATTAATTCGTATCAGTAGGAGAATTTGTGGGTTGCCTTGCTCACACGGATTTTGCCACGGATATACGGATTAAAATGTGAGTTGAAGAACCTAACCCCCCAACCCCACAACTATCCCCCCTGCTCCCCTTTGAAAGGGGGGGTAGGGAAGGGGGGAATTTTTCCCCTCTCAAGAGCAGGAGAGGGGTTGGGGGAGAGGTCTCTAAGTCTGCGTCATTTTCCCAATAAATTGTTCCCCATTCAAGATTAAGTTTGACGGTTTTAAAATAATTGATATCTTGTAATTTGGCAAAAATTCCTGTACATTCTATTAGCTGACTAATATCTACAATTCCCTCTTTTCCATCTTCAAATTTCAGATAAAGTAGATGTTTTTTTTGGTGATTAACTTCGATAATGTCTTTTAACATAATTTACTTTATTTATTTGTCATTGCGAGGGGGATGTTCAACAATGAATAATGAATAATTAATAATGAATAATTACCTCTCCTTGAAAAGAAGAGGATTGACTCATGCATACAATTTTTATTTATTATACCCTTAAAAGGGGAGGCTTTAAACCAAAATTTTTCGGTAAAAGTTGTTTCAGTGGTCTCTCAAGTATCCCCCCGAAGCAATCTCACTAGCTAAAATTTCCAGGAATAAATTGCTTCTATTTTGTCATTGATAATATCAAGAAAGAGATTGCTTCGGCTAATTTAATATTTTTCTTCAAAGCTTAACTCGTTTATCATCGCCTCGCAATGACAATATCAATGTTATGATATAGCGTTTCTCAAATTGGTGAGATACAGTTTTAGATCCCCCCTGCCCCCCCTTAAAAAGGGGGGAGTCTTCAAAGTCCCCCTTTTCAAGGGGGATTTAGGGGGATCGTAACTGTAGCTCATCTTTATGAGAAATGCTATATTTACCAATAAATAGGTGAGAATTTAAACAGATGCGATACCAAGTTAAACTGAAATAAACTGATAAAGGATATGCTGTTTGGTGTTCTTCTTTACCTGGATGTTGGTCTCAGGGAGAAACAGAAGTTGAGGCATTGGAAAATACTAAGGATGTCATAGAATCTTATTTAGAATATCTGGAAGAGTTAAATTCAGATAGTGAGTTGCATAATTCCTAATAATAAAAAATAACCATTTCGTAGGTTGGGTAGAACGTAGTGAAACCCAACACATATTTACAGATTTAGATGCAGATTTTTGTTGGGTTGCGCTGTCGCTTAACCCAACCTACCTGTTAATTTTATTTGTAACAATAAAGTTTAAATTTTTTACTGATAACTGATAACTGAACAGCTGAAACACTTACACTTATATATTAGAGTCCACAAGTCTCTGCGCGAGAGAACCCTTCCAACCATACTCTGAATTCAGGTTCCTTCCCTACTACCGGGAGATTCCCACTGTAATGTGTGCTTCCCCAATCCCAGTTATCGTAGCTCACCCACTTGCCTCCTTTTCTCCATCCTACTTTCTCTCCAAACTTTTCCCATACCTCTCGCTCATACTTTTTTGTTCCACCCAAACTCTTATAAATTTTCTTCTGCACAGAAAAGCCAAATTTACCATCACTATATTTTACCCAAAGTTGGTCTATTGTGCGGAAGTCTGTACAAGGAAAATTGTCTACACCTTCTACGGAAAGATATCCAAGATATTCTCCTGCAACTTGCAACATACAAAGAGCAGTTTCTTCATCTGCTTCTTTCCACTCACCATTAGCTAGGAAGTCACGGAGTTTTGTATAGTCTACATTTTTGTCAGAAAGTAATTCTATTTCATCGGCAATAAATTTCAATTTTAGTTCTGGTGGCTGAGGTAAAATTCGTTTCTCAATATCTGCAACATCCTCATCTCTCAATCCTAAAAGTGACTGAATTTCCCGCAAAGTTTCCTGTTCTTTTTCTGTAAAAGGATAAGAATTTTCCACAGCTCGACTAAAGATTTCCTCATAACGTTTTAACTTTTTATGAAACTGAATATAAAGTGCTATTTCCTCAGTTTCAATTGCCTTTGCCTCCTCAGAGGATAAACCATATCTCTTGGATAATTCCTCCAATAAAAAACCATTAAGCAAATCTATTTTGCCATTATTTTTCTGCAATATTTCCTTCACCTTGCGACGATATTGCAATTTTGGATCGTCTTGGGGAGAACTTGCTAAATAAATTCGATAACCTTCCTTTACAGGTTCAAATTTAGGAGTCATTGCCGGAGATTCTTCATGTACCTTTTCACTTACATATTGATGCAATTCATCCGCCGAAATTTTGCCATTATTATCGGTATCCGCTGCTCCAGTTTTAATTCCTTCAACTAGATATTTTGTATAGATAGATAATTCCGAACCTTCCGACTCAAAAGAACTTTGAACAGCACTAGAAGACATCAAAATTGCCCTACCTTCTCCACCTAATTCCGCTTGAATATCTATATTTTCATCACCTTTAGCAGTCATTCCTTTAGTAAATGCGCCACTATAACAACAGTCAAGAATCACAACAAGACGTTGGGAAGAACTATCATTCATTTGACTTTGTAGAAAACTAGCACCCACAGCAGTCGGCGTCACAATTCCTCGTTGTTCTTTCCGAGTTTGAGGAGTAACTAAAAATAAATTACCTTCTCGACTTTTCTCTCCATGACCAGAAAAATAAAGTAATAAAATATCATCTTTGTTCCGGTTAGCAAACAATTCATAAATTGCCTCTTCTATCTGTTGACGATTGGAATTTTTCAACACCTTAATATCATCAAAACCTCCCATCTCAGAATTACCTAAAACTTCCTTCATTGCCTCAACATCTTTCAGGGTACTAGGCAAAGCTGGAAATTCTGGGAGGTATTCACTCACTCCAATTAATAGAGCTATTTTTGCCATGAAAAAATCTCCTTAAGCCTTCAAAAAATTATCTACTTCTGCCAAAGCTTTATTCAAATCTTCAAGATTACGAACTTCAATATCTATCTTTCGACCATTACCTTCAGCATTAATTTTAATAGTCTTACCATAGAGATTATTTCCTAAATATCCAACCAAAGCTTTAATATTTTTAGCATTAATTTCAGCCGTGAGAATTCCTATTAAAAAACCGCCTATACTTTTAGAACCAGGTTCAGCTTTTTCGATTGGCATTAAATCTGCCTTTTGTACGCCATCAAATTCTTTAATTTCCGACAACATATTTTCAGTATCTTCTTGAAGTCGATCCTCTTTTAACTTTGGATCAGATAGAGTAATTGTTAGTTGAATATTTTCTAATGACATAGTGTTTAATTGTTAGTTTTCAGGAATAAAATTAATAATTCAAAAGATAAATAAATGAGGATTTATTAACTTTTCAACCTTTGCTCTAAACTCCAGCAACTAATCAACATCTCGGAATTTTAAAGATATAAATTTTTTGCAAGAGGTACAACAGAAGTCAGTAGTCAGTAGGGGCGAATGGCCATTCCCCCTTACACTTTTGCTTTGACTAAATTGTAGACCAGTAATACCAAATTCTAAAAAGGTTGCTACAGTATTAATCTCAAGACTCTTACTAACAGAATAAAGCACTGTAACAGTATTTTTTGAAAATGGTATAGTAGGCAGAGTCAATAAACCGATAATCAGAATGATTATACCCTTAAATTAGTTCTTTAAGCAAAAATCGTAAACTGTAGGGGTTTGGTCTCCTTTCCCCAAGCCAAAATGGAATTTAGAAACCAAATTTATATGATACTGTACAGGCGATTCGCTTGCTCGTCCCTACCACCAAAATATTACAACTTAAATAGGATTGCTATATTATGTATTTATTCCTTTTTAGAATTGAAATATAATTTAGATAAACCTGCCCAGACTCAAGATTTTTGTCAATCAAATTAAATTTGAAATTATTTCGATAAATAAGTAAAAATCAATCTCGGAAAAATCAGCGCTCGTGAAAACTGCTGTAACTATTGGACAATAAAACGATAAAAATCAATTTCGGAAAAATCAGTGAGCGCGAACACTGCTGTAACTATTGGACAATAAAACGATAAAAATCAACGATTACGAAAACTGTCGTAACTATTGGACAATAAATAAAAATCAACCTCGGAAAAATTAGCGCTCGCGAACACTGCTGTAACTATTGTCCAATAAATAAATCAAAATCAATCCTCGCGAACACTGCTGTAACTATTGTCCAATAGATAAATCAAAATCAATCCTCGCGAACACTGTTGTAACTATTGTCCAATAGATAAATCAAAATCAATCCTCGCGAACACTGCTGTAACTATTGTCCAATAGATAAATCAAAATCAATCCTCGCGAACACTGCTGTAACTATTGTCCAATAGATAAATCAAAATCAATCCTCGCGAACACTGCTGTAACTATTGTCCAATAGATAAATCAAAATCAATCCTCGCGAACACTGCTGTAACTATTGTCCAATAGATAAATCAAAATCAACCTCGGAAAAATTAGCGATCGCTCTCGCGGAACGGATGTTCGGTCGCGCAGCGGAACGGATGTTCTATCGTTACTTTCATACAACAAAACTATTGAGAGGTTTCATACCTCAACTGAGACGTCCGAAACCTTAATGAGACTTGATATAAGTGAGAATCTCCATGGGTTTACGCCGGGAAGTATGTCAATTTTTGTTGTTTATGGCAGAATTGCCTGGTTGTCGCAGTAGCCAAAGCAAGGTAGCTCCAGTAATTGCTCCATATATAACCCCGATAATAGCCACACTCGCAGCATCATTCATAGCATTGGGCACTGCAGTGAGGGTAGTGGTGTACAACAAATTTTCAAGGGAATATGATTTCTTTGAAACTAAGAATTGAAGGTACTTCACTATTCCCAGTTAAGAGTTAAGTGTTCCCTTTCTTCACAATAAATCACAATCATCAAAGGACTACCTTTTTTTTAACCTTTGATTCCTAGTTTCTGCTCCAAATCGGCAATTTTATCTTCAGTCAAATTTTTATTTTTAACATACTGTAATGGAATTTGGTTAAATTCAACATATTCACTCATCCGTTCTTCAATCAGCAGTAAATTTTCACGATAATTAGCCAACATCCGCTTCCAGCTATTCACCTGTCTAACATCCAACCCTGATTTAATAGATGAAATATTAGTTTCCCATTTTGGCAACGGACGCAGACTTTTCTCCCCTCCAGCATACCAAGCTAAAGCAAAGTTATCCTGTACATTACCACTAAAGATAGGGTGCTGTTTATCACCTGTACGTTCTTTGACTTTGTGTAATACCCAACTAGCAAGCTCCAACACACGAGCATAACCGTCTTTTTCAAACGCGCCATAACCAGCTAAAGCTTCCAACAATGCTACTGTAAAGACACTGTATGGATTTCCCGTCCAAGACTTTTCATCTTTTCGTGAAGAAGCAATTATAACCCTACCACTACTACTGCCAAACTGAGCGATCGCCGATGGTGGCAAAGGTGATTTAATCATTCCCTTAGCTTCTGCTTGTCCACCAGCATGACAACAATCTAAAAGTACCAATAATTTCTTAGCTTTGATAGCTCGCAGATGCTCAGTGAAAGTTTCGCCACGAATCGCCGTACCCTCCAAATTTGCCATATCATAACCGTAAGGCATCAAATAATAATCCGGAGTTTCAATTCCATGACCAGAAAAATAAGCGATCGCTGTATCATCCTCTCCCGTCATCTCAGCTAACCAACTCAAAGCAGATAGAACATTGGTACGGTTTGCATTTTCACCCGTTAGTAAACGCACTTGCTCATTAGGATAAGCGCAACGAGATGGATCGCCCAACAGATTCGCAACAGCAGTAGCATCATCAACCGTGACTGGCAAATCAGCACCGACTCCAACAACAACAGCGTATCCTTGTTTGAAAATTTGAGACATAATTCTCCTTTCTATCAAGATTGAAAATACACAGGACTTACGCAAAGGCACTACATAAGGTGTGCTGGTGCGTTACTAATCGCGCTAACACACCCTACTGGACTGTTTCAGCTAAAACTGTGCATGATTATTTTAGGTTGTGGGAAGACAAGGAAGACAAGGAGGACAAGGAAGACAAGGTGGTAAGGGAGAAAAAAGTCTATTGCATCATTTAAGATGAAACAGTCCACTACCAATAGCGTTCATGCGTAAGTCCTAATACAATTTACAGTCGTTTTCAGACTGCGGAACCACATAAAAAAATGATAACCCAGTAGGAACGTTCCATGCAACGTCCTTACTGTGGTATCACATAAAGAGATAGGAGTTTCTCCCCCTTCCCTCCTCCCCCCCTTTCAAAGCTATGCTTTATAAACATCTTTCTCTTTTCATAAAACTTGACAACATAGACAAGTTATGTGTAAGTTTTGAATCTGCTTTTTCAGGAGAAAAGTGTATTGAAAAATACACTTTTTTATGAACGTAGACAGGATTCTTCTTCCCCATCCTCCCCATCCTCCCCATCCTCCCACAAGGGTTTCAAGAGTTCCTGATCAGGGATAGCTTGTCATTGGGGGGGTTGGGGGGTTAGGTTTTCCCCTCCATCAATTACTTACATTCCAGACAAACCTACCAATTTTATCTATGTAACCCTTGTTGCCCTCCACCCACGCTTCTGCAATACCATTAGAAAACGCAAAAGCATTATCAAACTCAGGTTCAATAACCATCTCATTAGCAGCATTAATATAACCATATTTTTCATCGATCCTAACTTCTACAAAACCTTCGGAAAAGTTACCAGCAAAATCATACTCCGGTTGAATAACTCTCTTACCTGAAACATCAATATAACCATACTTCTCATCAATTTTAACCGCTGCTAAACCTTCCGAAAAATCTTGACTAAATTCAAACTGTGCTCTAATCACCTCTGTACCAGTTTTATCAATATACCCCCAGCGATCGCCAATTTGAACTCTCGCTAAACCATTAATAAAATCTCCGGCAAAATCATATTTAGGCTCAATTACTACTTCTCCAGTCCGGTCTATATATCCATATTCATAAGCAGTACCAACCCTCACAGCAGCTAACCCATCAACAAAAAAACCCCGCCCAGTTTGCCCTGCATATTCTGGTTTAATTACTATTTTGCCAGTTTGATCGATATAACCCCAGTTACCATCAATTGTAACTCGTGCTAACCCTTCGGAAAAATAGACCGCATCTTCAAACTGCGGTTGAATTACCATTTCTCCTTTTTCATTAATATAACCCCATCTTTGACCAATTTTTTTGACTGGTGCTAATCCCTCGGAAAAACGTAAAACAGAATCAAATTCTGCTTTGATCGCCATTTCTCCTTTTTCATTAATATAACCCCACCTATCTCCAATTTTTACCGCTGCTAATCCTTCTGAGAAATCTTTGACGCGATCGAATCTTGGTCTAATCAAGATTTTGCCCGTCTTATTGATATACCCATATTTTCCGTTTTGCTTAATGGGAAATAATTTTCTTTGTTCTTTTTCTTTGACAGGCGATGTCGTGGATGTCGGTGGTGGGGGTGGTTCGATTAATTCCTGAATTTCCTTGACAGCGCTACAGGATGTTAAACCTAAAATAGCTAAACTTATGAATAAAAATAGAGAGCGCTTCATTTTGTAAAATTTTCCTCCAGTTTCCAACTAACAAATTATCTCAGCACTTAGCTATAAGAAATGCAAAAATTGGCTTGAGATTACTTTCCTAACACAATACTCGGCAAACGCTGTCCCTGGAAATGAGAGAAATACGTTATATTGCCTGAGTCTTGTTATCTGTTATTAATTCGACTAGGTTAAATATTCTCATCTTTTGGCCATTTATTCTTCTCTATATCTATTGCCAGACAATAAGCAACTATTCCAGGAAAGTTGGATGTTATTAGTCAAAAGTCTTTATTTTCTTGCTAAATGACAAATTGACGACTTTTTTAATCTAGAGGACTTACGCAGAGACACTATATATAGCGTCATATAGCGTTCAAAAACTATAACGTTATAAATATGTAGTGTTTAGAATTCAAAAATGCGTAAGTCCTGATCTAATATTGTTAGGACTTACCCATGAACGCTATTGGTAGGGTGTGTTAGCGTAGCGTAACGCACCAAGACTCTATATATAGTGCCTTTGCGTAAGTCCTGATTGTATTGATGCGATTCAGATCGAACAACTAAATACTAAAGCAGAGAAACTGGGTTGATCTGAAATTCCCTACTATACTCACATCAGTAGTCCCTTAACAAAGTCAGAAGTCAGAAGTCAACCCACCCCTAACCCCTCCCAGGAGGAGAAGTAGGGGATTTGAGCAACTCTCCAAAAATATTTCGCCGATCTTGGCGGGGTTTTAGACCCAATCCTGTTTGATAAACCCAGTTTCTTATAATACTCCGAAGCAACCGAATTTGATATTAAACCTCAATAAAATTTATCCAACAAAAAAGGAAAGCGATCGCCTTCCTTTAACTTTTGACTTGCACGTGGCGCTATACTATTCATAACTTATACCATGTCCGGATCAGAGTCTGATAAAAACACTTCTTTCTCCTGGTACATTCTTTTCTCCTGTCTCCTGTCTCCTGTCTCCTGACTCCTCCATCCTTATTTATAATTATTCAACCGGACATGACATAAGTCCCGACTATTTTCTTTCTAATTTCACTCCCCGAATTGAATAATCTAATAATTCTATTGGGTGCATTAAAGTAATTTTCTTGCCTTGCAACTCTAAATGCTTTTTAATTTGCAAAGAACACCCAGGATTAGCAGAAGCAATTAATTCGGCACCTGTATTCAATAAATTTTCTACTTTTTGTTGCCCTAATTCCTCAGCTACTTCCGGTTGCAACATATTATAAATTCCCGCACTTCCACAACACAAAGCTGCATCTATGGGTTCGCGCAACTTCACTCCAGGAATTTGTTGTAATAATTTTCTGGGTTCCAAACTAATTTTTTGACCGTGCAATAAATGGCAAGCATCTTGATAAACTATATTCAATTCTTCATCCTCAACTAAAGGAGAAAGTTTAGCTATTAATCCCACATTTGCTAAGAATTCTTGCACGTCTTTAACTTGACTAGAAAATTCTTTTGCCTTGTCACAATATTCAGAATCATCTTGAAGAATATTGCCGTATTCTTTAAGAGTATGACCACAACCAGCAGCATTAATAATCACTGCATCAACCCCAGTATTTGCAAAACTATCGATCATTTGTTTTGCCATAGTATGAGCTTGTTTAGTTTGCCCTTGATGTTCTGGCAATGCAGCACAACAACCTTGACTTTGAGGAATCACAACCTCACAACCATTAGCGGTTAAAACTCGAATTGTTGCCATATTAACCGGGGAGAAAAAGATTCTTTGAACACAACCTAAAATTAAACCAACTCGATAACGTTTTTCTCCCTGAGCAGGAATAATAGTAGGATAATTATCCTGGAAAGCATCAACAGTAATTTTTGGTAAAATAGACTCCATTGCTGCTAATCTAGGGGAGATTTTTTCTAGCAACTTAGTAGCACGAATAAGTTTGGGAAATCCTAATTTTTGATAAACCAATAAAGGGATTAGTAAAGGTCGTAATCTTTTGGGATAAGGAAACAAATTAAATATCAGATTACGAATTAATTTATCAGGTAAAGAACGGGGAATATTTCGTTCTACTTGTGGACGAGTTGCAGCAATTAATTTGTCATATTTAACTCCAGATGGGCAAGTAGTTACACAAGCAAGACAACCTAAGCAAGTATCAAAATGTTCAGAAGTTGTTTGATTTAAAGCTACTTCTCCTTTGTTAATAGCATCCATTGCATAAATCCTGCCCCTGGGAGAATCCATTTCTTTACCTATTACCCGATAACTAGGACAAGTTGATAAACAAAATCCACAGTGAACGCAAGCATCAATTAATTCTGGATTAGGTGGATTTTGAGAGTCGAAACTAGGGTTATTTGCTAAGGAGTTTAAATGTGGATTTTGTTCTAAAAAGTTGCTATCTTTAGCTGGAATTTTTGGATTATTTTGAGTATTTATGTCTTGTGTTTGCATATTTTTATGTGAAAAATTTTTCAAACCTAAATTTCATAGATAATATGTCAGCATTCAGCGGTAAGCTAACAGCTATCAGTTATGAGTTATTAACTCATTATCTTGGCAGGAGGAATTATATCATGTCCGGATAATTAGTGATAAAAAAACTTTCTCTTCACTCTTCATTTATAGCTTAAAATTCCCTCCTCTTCCCTCTTCCCTCATAACTCATTACTCATAACTCATAACTCATTACTCCTCCATTTTTATTTATAACTATTCAACCGGACATGATATTAGTATTCAAGGATAGGGTGCATCTCATATTTGCCAAAATACTTTTTTCCGGCGTTGGTGAATCAAGCTATGAAATCTAAAGAGCGTAAAATCTAAAATTCTTTTTAATTATAAGTTAGACAATCCCCATTTCAGAAAAATCATAGCCAAAATCACCAACGCCTTTTTTCCTATTCCCTATACTTTGTTCCCTGCTCCCTAAAAGCAATAAATTTTTGGCATTCTTCTTGCATTGAGATGCACCCCAAGGATAATTAAAAGTTATGAATGAAATAATCCTTTCAGCTAACCTTGGTCATTGCTTGATTCTTTCTTCCATGCACCTGATAGCTGAATGCTAATAGCTGAATGGTTACGATAATATTATACATTAATTTCTCAAGAAATCAATAATAGAAGTAGGATATAATTTCAATCCCTAAAGTAATACTACACGCAGTCATACTAAAGGGTTAATCAATAAAATAAAATTAGTAAATTGACAACTTAAAAGTTCCTTGAAACACTCTTGTTGCATAACTTACCAATACTAACTTCAGCTTATATTAGATTTCAATTATGCTAGCTTAATACAGAGCTAACACAAAAACTGCAGAGGTTTATCATGGCTACTTATTCATTTGAAAACTTTTTGGGACTTTCTGTACCAATGTCAGAACTACAGGAAGTTCCACCTATAGTAGATGGTCCAGCTACAGGAACTTTCGATGTTTTTTTACCTAATAATATATTACTGGTAGAAGGAAATTTTGACCAACTATCAAGTCCTCTAATTCCTTTAGGAGAACCAGACTCAGAAGGAAATTCTCAAAGTCCTATTCATGTTCATCAAGCTCCAGCAGGTCAAAATGGAGGCATTGTTCGCAACTTAAATGTACTTGAAATTGATGATAATTCCGGTACATTTAATGGTGCTTTTACTCTCACAAATGCAGAAACAGAAGCAGCAGAAACAGATGGGTTGTATATAAACCTCCACACAGAAAATAATCAAAGTGGAGAACTGCGGGGACAGATAATTTTGGCAGATGATGTACAAGTAGCACTTGGTCTTGGATTGCCCATGTCAGAAGCTTTTGAAGTACCACCAATAGCAGACACTCCTGCTGAAGGAATAGTAAATGCGATTCTCGATGGTAATAACCTAACAATACAAGGAACTTTTTCAGATTTATCCAGCAATTTATTTTCTGTAGGAGAACCCGACTCTGAAGGAAATGCTCAAAGTTCCGTTCATCTGCATCAGGGATTAGCAAATTCTAATGGTGGAATTGTGCGCAACTTAAATGTCATTGATAATAGTGATGGATCAGGAGGATTTTTTGGAGAGTTTACTTTAAGTGATGATGAAGTCGTAGCTGCGGAGTCCGGGAATTTTTATGTTAACCTGCACACACAAAATAATCCAAGTGGTGAGTTGCGTACCCAAGTTCTCCTCAACGAGACTCCAACGGACGATACTCTAGTAACATTTTTGCCAATATCAGAAGCTCAAGAAGTTGATCCAGTAGTAAATACTGATGCTACAGGAGACTTTTATGCAGTTCTCTCTGGCAATACTCTGAATATATCTGGCGATTTTTCCGAACTGTCGAGCGATTTATTCAGTTCTAGAACTGAACCGGACTCAGAAGGAAATGCTGCAAGTGCAATTCACCTTCATGGAGCTGCACTTGGTGAGAATGGCGATCTTTTACGCAACTTTACTATAGTTGACAATGGTGATAACAGTGGTTTCTTCTCTGGTAGTTTTACTCTGAATGAGACTGAACTTCAAGCAGTAGAGTCAGGAGAAGTATATATTAACCTGCACACAGACAATAATCAGAGTGGTGAGTTACGCGGACAGGTTGTGTTGGAAAATTTGGATACCGTAACTCCTCAAGAAGATGTAGTTTTCAATGGAGACAACCGGGATAACAATATTCAAGGAGGTTCTGCTGACGATATAATAAGAGGTTTTGCAGGAGGCGATCGATTAAATGGACTCGCAGGTAATGACCGAGTTATTGGTGGTGATGGTGGTGACAACCTAATTGGTGCTAGGGGAAATGATAGTCTATTCGGTCAGAATGGTAATGATGTTTTGCAAGGTCGTTTAGGGTCAGATATATTGCTTGGTGGTAGCGGTAATGATACTCTCAGCGGTGGTCAAGGTCGCGATCGCTTGAATGGTGGATCTGGAGACGATGAATTGACTGGTGGATCAGGTAGAGACAGATTTATCTTTAACACCAATGAAGAGTTTGATTCTCAGGATTTAGGCACAGATCGAATCACTGATTTTAATAGTGGGCAAGATTTAATTTTGCTTGACTTGAGAACTTTTACTGCTCTAGATAGTTCTCCTGGTATTGGTCTATCTGAAGATGATTTTGCAATTGTTTCTAGTGAAGGTGATGCTGCAACTGCTGAAGCTGAGATTGTTTACGACTCTGTGAGTGGAACGTTGTATTACAATACCAACGGTACTGAAGATGGTTTTGGTATTGGGGGTGAGTTTGTCAACTTAGATGGTACTCCAGATTTAGTAACAAATGATTTTCAAGTTAAGTAAAAGTTGCACAGCAAATCTGCAAATCTGCAGTGAAAGTTCGATCGTTAAGCAATTAAAACGAACTGAATAACTTTTTAATCTTTTCCTTTAATAACTTTTTGGCGTTGCTGAATCAAGGTATGAAAATAAAAATTGAACAATCTCAAATATTTGTGATTCAATAGTTTAGCAACTACCAAAAAATACAAATCATACCCAAAATCAGCAACGCCACTTTTTTTTCAGATTCATTTTCTTTCACATAAGTCACATAAGAGGATAATTTAATATCATTATCCTCTTTTATTATAGCTAAAATTCTCTAGCGATCGCCTGTTGAGCTATGTTATATTTGCCAATCTTTAGTAATTTTTCTAACAACTTTTCTTGTTCGGCAGTTAAAGTAATTTGTCTCATAAATCAATTTTATCCTAATTGTTTAAAACCTATACTAATCCTCAACGATTTGTGAAAAAAAACTGTACGGGTTTGGTCTTTTTATCCCACTTTTGGCTTGGGTTTGGAGACCAAACCCCTACGATAAAATGTTACAACTTATTTAGAGTTTCTATACTTTATTTCTGCCATAAATTTCGGCATTGCTCAATGATTATATGATTTTTCAACTTAGAGACTTTCTATTAGACCTCTCTGGAAAAGAGGGAACAGGGAACAGGGAACAGGAAGAAGTAATTGATAATTTCTGGATAAGAATTGATTCTATTTTTAATTTTCGGAGACGTCTATTATTGAAATTCACTTAGAATCGAAATTTTTGAACTTTGAATTTTGAATTTTGAATTCAAATCCGGTAAGCTTCAATTTTGGCAGCGATTTCCTCCTCAGTAATCTCTTGAATTCCTGGAATTGCTTGAGTTTTATCAAATAATTCTTGCAATTCTTTACTTAACTTTGCTCTTTCAGGATCGATAGGTTTATTCTGATTTTTTTCTCCTTCCTCTCTATACTTTTTAATCTTTTCCTTTAATAACTTTTTCGCAGATTCAGTCCCTTTGACATAAGAAGGTAATTTAATATCATTATCCTCTTTTTCCAATAACTGAAATGCTCTAGCGATCGCCTCTTAAGCTGTATTATATTTGCCAGTATTCAATAATCTTTCTAACAACTTTTCTTGTTCGGGGGTTAAAGTAATTTGTCTCATAATTCGGTATAACTTATACAGCGCTTTTCAGATTGATGAACCACATATTCACATTTCAAACCTAGTTCCATGGAACGTCCCTACTGTGGTTTACTGAAATGAAAACCGCTGTAATTGATAGTTGATAACTGAAATGAAATGACTTTTCCTCTATTTTTTCAAGTCTAATTAACTAAATATATTCCTGAGTTTAATCTCAAAAAAGGTAGCATTAGGGTAATTGTTGAATATTATTCCATGTCTCAATAAACAGATGACTAAAGTGTAGAAGGTTTAGAAAACATCTTAATCCATTTTTTCTCCCTATTCCCTATTCCCTATTCCCTCTTTTATAGAGAGGTTAACTAATTATATCAAGTCTGGATAATAGCGTGATAGAACGACCTTCCGCTTACGGGACCAAACAACTTTCTCCTTCTTATAAATTCAAACTCTCTTCTCTTCTCTTCCCTCCTGACTCCTGACTCCTGCATTTTTATTTATAACTATTCAACCGGACATGATATTACAACTTGAGGCGCTAATAATAAATTTTGCTCAGACTTAATTAACTGCCCAATACCTAAAAATTCACCTTCTATATTGGATACTCGGAAATGATGCTCAGTTTTTTCAGTTTCTATTTCCCATCTTTTTTCATAGAGTAAACGTTGACCTTGACACCATCTTTTTGCATCTTCAGCAACCAAAAATATCCCTGGTAAATGTGCCAATGCTACGTCCATAGATAAAAGACTAAATTTATTTTCCTGTAACTGATTTTCCACTTCTGCAAAAGTCAGACTATTTTTATAAGAAAAACCACTACTTTCTGTTCTAGTTAAAGCAGCTAAAGTTCCACCAGTATTTAAAATTGCACCTAGATCGCGGGCGATCGCTCGAATATAAGTACCAGCACCACAAGCGATCGCTAAATCTACTTCTGGAAAATTTCCATGTCGCCACTCAATAATTTCTATATTAAATACTTCTACAATCCGAGTAGGTACTTCAACAGTTTTTCCTTGACGCGCTAAATCATAAAGTCGCTTTCCTTGTACTTGTATTGCACTATAACTAGGTGGTACTTGCTCAATTTTACCTAAAAAATTTGGCAGCACTGCTTCAATATCCGACAACATTAATTCTGGTGCTGGTGCAGATTGAACAATTTCTCCCTCTAAGTCATCAGTAGTAGTAATCACACCAAATCTGACTGTACCACGATAAGCTTTTTCTGAGGGAAGAAATTGTAATAACCTAGTTGCCTTTCCTACTGCAATAGGTAAAACTCCAGTAGCAGCAGGATCGAGAGTTCCTCCATGTCCGACACGCTTGAGACGTAGCAACTTTCGTACCTTTGCTACGCAGTCATGGGAAGTTATACCAGATGGTTTGTTAAGATTGAGAAATCCTTCCATTGTTTTGTTTATTGTATACCATTTTTATTAATAGACCTTTCCAGAAAAGAGGGAACAAGGAACACTTAGAGCAGTTTTCCTGCACGGTAGACCACAGTAGGGACGTTCCATGGAACGTCCCTACAAGGTTTTGCTTGTGCCGGTGTGGTTCATCAATCTGAAAAGCGCTGTAAGTGGGAGCACAGAGAAGCAATTGATAATTTATGGATAACAATTTCGATTTTGTAGAGATAAAATTAAACACAAGTGAGCTAATAATCCAAAAATTACTAGATAAATATTATTCAGGGCATAGCGAGACTCAACCAGAAATAATCCATCTAAAGCTATGAATAAAGCAGCAATAAAACCATAACTCCAGCGCTGTGTTAATTGATAAGCGATCGCTCCGACTACCAGAGGAATAAATGAACCTGTTAAAGCATTGATCCACCGATAACTCCAAGGTGCTAAAGTAGAACCCGTTTCATTATTAACTATTTCTTGCCAAAAAGGTAAATGAGAACTTATCCAAATACCAATGGCAATGATATATTGACTCAGGGGAGGATGGGCATTAAAAAATTCAGTTTGAGTGAGATAATTATTGGCAAATTTCGCATAATAAACCTCGTCAAAAACGAGAGTATTAAAACGGCCTAATTGCCAAAATCTGAGGATGGCTGAAAATAGAAATATGCTAGCCATGCCAATCGTAAACCATTTACTTGATTGATGATATCTTGGTTGCATAAATAGAATTGAGTATAATTGAGTTTCAGAAGCTTTTAATTTTATCGCAGGGAACAGGGAACAGGGAACAGGGAACAGGGAACAGTTGGAAAAGTGTTTCCTTGTTCTTTGATTCATCATCAGTTTATGTCCTAATCGCCCTGACTGTTGCTATAGTATAAAGCAATAAAAAACAGCCCTAAATCGCAAACAAATAGGGCTGTAAGTAAAAAAGTTAATATTACATTCTTTTGTCAAAAATGTCAAGTTTTTAGATATGATATAACATACCTTGAATTGTCATGCCCCAGACTTTACAGCGCTTTTCTTTCTTGATGAACCACATCGTCACAACCAAAACCCCGTAGGGACGTTCCATGGAACGTCCCTACTGTGGTCTACCGGAATAAAAACTGCTGTAAATCTTGGTAAATATTTGATTGTTGAAGTGTGGCTGAAGTATAGCATTAGAGGTACTGATAACTGATAACTGAATTTCAAGCTTCCCTATTCCATAGAGGTACTGATAACTGATAACTGATAACTGATAACTGAAATGACTGCCTCATTGAGCTAACAACGTTTGGAGAGACAAGACTAACTGTCTGAGGTTGACTGGTTTGCTGAAATATAGGTTAGCACCAGCGCCTAGACAACGTTCTCGATCGCCAGACATAGCAAGGGCTGTTAGCACAACAATGGGAATGTGTTTGAGATGTGAATCTTGACGAATCCGCTGCATCGATTCGAGACCATCTAACTCCGGCATTTGAATATCCATTAAAATTAAATCTGGACGGTGAGTTTGTGCTAATGCAATTGCTTCAAGACCATTTTTAGCCAAAATCAGGCGATAGCCAGAATTCTCTAAGTAGGGCACTATCACACTAACAGTATCTTCGTTGTCTTCCGCTAACAAGATGAGACGTGAATCTTCTCCTTGAACAGAGATCGGCAGACTTGGCTGGTTTATATCATCAGATGATGAATCAGCTTCAACCAGGGGCGAAACAGAATCATAGGGGATATTGATACTAAAACAACTACCCACACCGACTTCGCTCGTTAAACTAACCGTTCCCCCATGAAGCTCAGTCATTTGTTTAACAAGAACTAACCCTAAACCCGTTCCGTTATATTTTCGATTA
This sequence comes from Okeania sp. SIO3I5, assembly GCF_010672085.1. Classification (GTDB taxonomy): domain Bacteria; phylum Cyanobacteriota; class Cyanobacteriia; order Cyanobacteriales; family Microcoleaceae; genus Trichodesmium. The sequence goes on along the minus strand of NZ_JAAHHT010000016.1, from coordinate 82,115 downwards.
AGAGCAGTATCTATTTGGGAAAAGGGTTTAAACAATTTAGTGATGTGTTCTGGAGAAATGCCAATTCCAGTATCACTCACACTGATTTTGATGTAGTTTCTCGCCATTAATGCACCAGATTGCCACACCAATTTATTTGGATTCTCGACTTCCTCAGATTGCTCTTGGGAGTCTAATGTTTTCCAATTTTCGTCCTGGTGATCACAACTAACTTCCAGAGCAACATATCCACCTTCTGGGGTGAATTTGACCGCGTTATTGAGTAAGTTCACCAAGCTCTGAAGTATGCGACGCTCATCAATAACCAGGGATAGTGAATCGGGAGGCAGATTCGTCTTGAGGGAAATCTGTTTTTTGAGCGCTTGTTGTTTCACGAATGTCATGCTAGATTCACACAAACTCCTAATATTGGTAGCCTTTAAATCTAGCTCTAGTTGTCCCGACTCAATTTTGGAGACATCCAAAATATCATTAATAAGTTCTAGCAAATGGGTACCGCTTTTTTGAATTGTTTTCAGATATTTGATTTGCTTTTCAGTCAATGGACCAAAAACTGTGTCTTGCAAGGCTTCAGATAATCCCAAAATTGTATTGAGAGGGGTACGAAGTTCGTGGCTCATGTTAGCCAGAAACTCATCTTTCAAACGAGTGGCGCGGACCAGTTCTTCATTGGTGCGTTGGAGTTGGGCTTCAGCTTGTTTCCATTCCGAAATATCGCGGGCAATGCAGACGAAGGAAACTTTCCCATCCCATGTCATCGAACATATAGTAATCTGCACTGGAAAAACCGATCCATCTTTGCGCCGATGCAGAGTTTCTACCGTCCTGACTTGAGTATTATTCAAGAAATGCCTCTTAAAGTCCGCTTGGATTTGTTTGAGCGGGAACTTAGCATCCCAGTCGCCAACGTTTAGATGTCTAGCTTCTTCTTGGGTATAACCTAACATCCGGTAAAAGCTAGCATTGCCTTCAATGAGATTTCCTTCAATGTCTAAGATATGGATGCCATCTGATGAGGTATTGAAAATCGTGTTACGCCGAAGCACCTCTTGTTCTAGAGCAAGTTCGGCTTGTTTACGATCGCTAATATCTTGCACCTGAGCATATAGAAAACCCTGGCCGTCATATTCGATATAATTACTCACAATTTCAACGGGGAAGATATGACCATCTTTGTGTTGATGTTTCACTTCAAATCTGAGAAATGAACTCTGACGGATTTTTTCCCAATGAATGATCCATTCCTGGGGGGTGAACTCAGGATTAAAATCCCAAACATGACTTCCTTTCAACTCCTCATAGCTGTAGCCAAGATCGGAACAAGCTGCTTCATTGACTTCCAAAATCAGACCATCCTCCCGAATCCAAAAAATACCTAGCCCAGTTTTGTCTACTGCAAACTGGGTTAGTTTTAAAGACTTTTCAGCAGTTTTGCGATCGCTAATATCAATCACAACACCGTCCCACAGCGTGTCACCATTCTCCAGGCGTTCTGGGCGAGATATAATTTGCACCCATCGGAGTCCCTTTTCCGGCAAAATCAAGCGATTCTCGACCTGAAAAGGTTGCAGCGTCTCTGCCGAACTCTGGATTGAATCTTGTAACCAGGGAATATCGTCCGGATGAATTCTTGCCCACAATTGAGTGGTATCTTTAAGAAGAGTTTCTGGCTCAAGTTCAAAAATATCTCGCACCTGGGAACTCACATAGGTCAGTTTGTCGCTGCCATTAGGATGAATAACATAGCGAAAAATCATTCCTGGCACATTTTCCGTCATGCGACGGAATCGTGCTTGGGCATCTTGTAGGGCAAGTTCAGCCTTTTTGCGTTCCGTAATATCAGTCAAGGTGCCGACATAGCCCACAACATTGCCATTATAATCCCACTCCTGGGCGATCTGAACGTAATACCAGCGGATTGTGCCATCGGGACGGAGACATCTCCCTTCTGCCCCCGGCAAAACTGGCGAACCGGGAGGCAAATTGGGATAGATTTCAGTCCATGCGGCAATCCTATTTTCCAGATCGTCGGGATGTAACGTATCCATCCATCCTCTCCCCATAGCTGCTTCCAGGGGTCGCCCTGTCATCTCCCCCCAGCGATCGTTCACATAAGTGCAGTTCATTGGTTGATCCATGCGGAAGATGGCAACTGGAGCAGCAGCAGCTAAACTAGCATAGCGTCTTTCGCTTTCTGCAAAAGCCAGTTCTGTAGCTTTGTGAGGGGTGATATCAATATTAGTTCCCACTGCCCGTATTGGTTGCCCCCGATCGTCATATTGCCTTAAGACTGTGGAGGCAACATACCGAATCAAGCCATCCGCTCGGATAACTCTAAACTCTCTGAAAACAGGATTTTCATCCTCTTTCCACATTTTAGCCTGTTCTAAGTCATCCGGATGAACATACTTTTCCCAGTCCTGGTAAGTTCCCTCAAACATATCGGGTGATATGCCATATATTTCAAACATCCGGTCATCCCAGGACAAACGACTGTCTTGGAAATTCCATTCCCAGATGCCAATTTCCGCACTTTTCAAAGCCAGTTCGAGGCGTGTTGATAAAGCTTTTAATTGCTCTTCGGCTTGTTTGCGATCGGTAATATCAACAACAATGCCATCCCAAACTACATCCCCGTTGTCTAGGCGCTCTACACTGCTCATATTTTGTACCCAGCGGATTCCTTTTTTAGGCAAAATCAGGCGATAGGGAATTGTAGACGCTTCCAGGGTTTCTGCTGCAACCTGAGTTTCCTGACTCATTATAGGCACATCATCAGGATGAATTCTATTCCATAGAGTATTTTGCAGAGCGATTTCAGGTTCTACTTCAAAAAGCTCCCGTACCTGAGAACTCACATAGGTCAGCTCATCATGGCCATCGGCATAGCGAATGTAGCGAAAAATCATTCCCGGCACATTTTCTGTCATCCGGCGAAATCGCGCTTGAGCATCTTGCAGAGCCAGTTCTGCCTTTTTGCGTTCAGTAATATCAGTTAGGGTGCCGATATAGCCAACAACATTGCCATCATCATCGAACTCCCGCGCTAATCGAGAATAGAACCAATTTACACTACCGTCTAGGCGGAGATATCGCCCCTCTGATCCGTGCATAAAAAATTGATCGGGGAGACCTTCTAAAGAATATACTTTCGACCAATTAGCGACGAATTGTTCACGATCATCTGGGTGCAATGCATCCATCCAACCATACCCGAGTGCTGCTTCAGGTTGTCTACCCGTCATCTCACTCCAGCGCTCGTTGATATAGGAAATATGCAGTGGTTTATCTAAGCGATAAATAACAACCGGAGCTGCTGCTGCCAAGCTGGCGTAGCGTCGTTTGCTTCCTTCCAGGGCAAGTTCTGCGGTTTTACGATCTGTAAGATCTATGTTTAGCCCAATCATTTTCACCAAGTCACCCTGTTGATTGCGCTGACTGATGACATTGGAATAAATATGTCGCACCTGATTATCGGGTCGAATAATTTTAAACTCTGTTGTGAGAGAAACCTGCTCATGGAGCATTTGCGCCTCTTGTTGGAGCATCCGCTCAAGATCATCAGGGTGTAGTCTTTGAACCCAGTCTTCGTATCTGCCAGAAAAGTCTTCGGGGGCGACGCCATACAGGCAAAACATCCGCTTATCCCAAATCAAGTGATTGTCTGTTTTGTTCCATTCCCAGATGCCAATTTCTGCACTTTCCAAAACCAGTTCGAGGCGTTGTGATAAGACTTTTAATTGATCTTCTGCTTGTTTGCGCTCGCTAATATCAACAACAATTCCGTTCCAAACCACATCGCCGTTGTCCATGCGATCTACACTGGTCATATTCTGTACCCAGCGGATGCCCTTATTAGGCAAAATCAGGCGATAGTTACTGGTAAAAGATTGTAGGGTTTGGGCTGACTCCTGAATTGCTTCTCCTAACCGGGGGATATCATCGGGGTGGAGTCTTGCCCACACTTGAGCCATGTCTTGGAGTGCGATTTCAGGTTCAAGTTCAAATATATCCTGAACTTGGGAACTCACATAGGTCAGCTCATCACTGCCATCCCCATGCAGGATATAACGATAAATCATCCCTGGGACATTTTCTGTCATCCGGCAGAATCGTGCTTGAGCCTCTTGGAGAGCAATTTCTGCTTCTTTGCGCTCGCTCACATCCATCACAATCCCATCCCAGAGGATCGATCCATCGGACATGGGATTACGGCAGTGACTAATTGCGTGAACCCACTTTAGTTTACCTGAAGCCGTAAAAATCCGAAATTCATAATTGAACGGCTGTAATGTTTGACTAATTTCAGCCAGCATCTGGTCAATGAGAGGGCGATCTTCACTGTGTTCAAAATCCCGGAAACTATATTGACCACTGATAATAGCCTCTGCCGATATCTCATAAAGGTCATAGCAATCAGGACTGACGTAGAGGAATGAAAAAGTTCCATCCGCATTAAAGCGACCTTGGTAAACAACACCTGGAACATTGTTGACCATGTTACGAAAGTGAGCTTCACTTTCTTGGCGTTTTGCGGTTTGGATTTCCAATTTCTGCCCTAGAGCTTGATTAAGCAGGGCATTCTCCAGGGAAATCGCAGCTTGGTTACAGAGAAAATTGAGGATGGTGATACGATCGTGACTAAAGACCCCAGCCACCGAGTGATGTTCTAGATACAGCAACCCTATAAGTTTTGTCTGATGCACTAGAGGCAAACACAACACACTGCGGTGTGGATTTTGTTGCAGGTAGGGATCGACAATGGGTAGCGACTGATCTAGCCCATCGATTGCCAAAATTTCTTCAGTCCGTTGGACGTACTGAATTAGCTGTATTGGCAGGTGTATATTTTCCTTCAGCGGTACTGAGATTAGCTCTGTAGTTTCAGCAGTTGCCGTCACCCTCACCTGCCAGGTGTTGTCGGCATCGGGCAACAGCAGCACTAACCTTTCTGCCCCGGATGTCTGGAGCATCATTGGAGTCAGTTTTTCTAGCAATTCACTCAGATCGATACTTTCAGAAAGAGCCTGAGCAGATTTAAAGATCGTTGTCAGATCAAAGGCTGTATTTATGCTACCGGTAGAAGTTTGGGCGCTACTGCCAGATGAATGGATAGACAGATGCAACGGGGCAATACTGTGCAATGTTGCCACGGGATCGATAGCGTTTGTCTGTTGGAGAATGGGCTGGAGCAAATCTGAGTAGCAGGCTTCCATGTTATCAGTTTTAGCCTTCGCACCCCAGCGGTTATAACAGAGATAAGCCTCTTGCAGATAGACAGCAGCAATCTTTTCTTTCCCCCAGTCCAGATAGAACCTGGCTGCCAATTCATTTGCTAACGCTTCTTCCTGGAGGTATTTGTTTTCTTTAGCTCCAGCAATAGCGAGATCATAGTAGTCCATGGCAGCCAAGCGATCGCCCAATAGTCGTTGCTCCTCCGCACAAACCAGATCGTATTTATGTTGGAAATTCATCGGAGCGTTATCAGCCCAACGCTTCATTTTTTCTTGATTTTTACTTACCTTAGCGAGCCAATTTGCATTATCTAGCCCATGAGCGCAAGCTAGACGAATTAAAGAATCATAGAAGTAGAAAACCACTTCCACGAGCATTCCTGCCGGTCCTGCCAGATATTGTTCTGCTGATTCTGAAGCGTCTAAAGCTTGAGGATAATCCCCCAATACATACAATAAGGTAGCCTGATTCAAATAAAAATAACAAAGACCAAATATATCGCCTTGTTCTTGTTTAGATTGAACATAGGTATCGACATCAAAGGCATTTCCTGCTACTTGATGGGAATCATCTTCGGTACCCAATAATTCTATTACCGTTTGATAAAGGCACTCACTCCAGGAAATAGGCAGGTTTTGCCCAATTGAGGACAAAGCTTCAGTTGTTTTGACGATCGCTTGCTTGACAGCTGACAACTCCCAGCCAAGAAAATAGAGGCTATAACATCTGATATAGATGCTATAGCTGGCAAATTCAAAATCTCCATTTTCCAGGCCGTTGTTGTAAGCCTGCTGAAAAACATTCAAAGTTTCTTCGATATGCGATTTTTCGTGGGTGATAAACGCACTAATCGCGTGGTAAGCCCTATTTTCTAAAATCTTAGGATTAGCAGTTTGAAGTAGCCTTATAGCCAGACTTCCCCATTCATAGGCTGTGTCTATATTCTGTTCTAAGTTCTTGATAAGAATTGCGTAAAGTGCGTATCCATAGGGAGCAGAGGGAGGATTGCCATATTCCAAAGAAAATCGAGTTGTAATCAGAACAACCAGAAAAAATAAATTGGGATCTACAATCATGATTGGTGTCACCACCAATATCAAGGTACTAACGATAGCCAATTTTTCTGGGTCAGTGAGTACAGGTAGTGCAACAATCTCATCAAAACTGAATCGGGCTGAAAACTGCTTAAAGGTTTCTAACTCCTGTTTAACATCCTCCATGCTGGGAGATTCTGGCAAGACAACACCCAATTCCTTGAGCAGATTGCGGGCAATTTCAATGCTGGCTAGGGGTTGATTTTGCCCCAAACAGAATTGCATTTTGACCTGTAGGGTTTTGACAGTATCCAGGCAGGTTTGAGCTTGTGTAGTCACGGTTTGGACTATGGCTTCCATACGGATACTGTTGCCAGCAAGATAGGCAGCCTCAGCCGCATTTTCGTGGATATTTAACGCCAGGGGATAGTATTGTTGCCAGCCTGCTTCTGACAGGGTTTCGATGGCAATATCAAAATATTTTAACGCAGCAGCATAGGCGGTTGCTGACTTAGCCTTGATGCCTGCCCGCCAATTTAGCACTCTTAACTGGTGTTGTTCGGCAGCACTAGAGATGATATCTCGACCAATATTGAGCTGATTAACGATGTCAAAAATATGCTCTTCCTGTTTTTCTTGGGGAATCTGGTCTAATAAAAATCTGCCAATTTGATAGTGAGTTTGTTGTCTCTGCTGTTCCGGAATGAAAGTATAGGCTGCTTGTTGGACTCGATCGTGTAAAAACCGATAGGTAACGGTAACATCATGGAGTGTTGTTAGTTGAGTTGTTGTTGGCAGATCATCTATTCCCTGAAAAAATTTATAGTTTTCGTTTTCAGGAACGATAAGTCCAGCCTGGAGAGCTGGCCACAATTCAGAAGCCAGCTCTTCTGAGGATTGTTCACAAACCACTCCCAGGGTGTCAAGCTTAAACTCATTTCCCAAACAGGCTGCGATCGCTAAAGCATTCTGGGTTGTTTCAGGCCATTGCTGCAATCGTCTGACCATAAATTCTACCACATCATCCGTCAGGGCTAACAGGCGGATCTGGCTAAAATCGCATTGCCAGTAGCCCACATCAGCATTAAATGTAATCCAGCCGTCCGCTTGGAGGCTGTGTAAAAACTGAGTTGCAAAAAATGGGTTCCCCTGGGTTTTTTGGTACACCAGTTCGGCTAACGGAGTAGCAATCTCCACCGAGCAGTGCAGACTATCCGCCACTAACTGGTGGATGTCGTTCTGTTTTAAGGAAGCCAGGGTAAGGGTATCGAACTTTGTTAAGTGTTGCCGCAGCTCATCCAGCGTTAGTATCAAGGGATGAATGGGAGACACCTCATTGTCTCGATAGGCTCCCAACACCAACAGATGCCCCGTCTCTGCCCCACTTATTAATAGCTTGAGCAGATTCAATGAGGCTGAGTCAGCCCACTGCAGGTCATCTAAAAAGATCGCTAAGGGATGGTCTTGGGTAGTAAATATCTGAATAAACTTACCAAATAGGAGATTAAAACGATTCTGAGCAGCTATCCCTGACAATTCGGACACCGCAGGTTGGGAGCCAATAATCAATGCTAGCTCTGGTATCACCTCAATCAGGACTTGACCTTGCCCAGCAACCGCTGCCAGGATTTTAACTTTCCAGTTTGCTAACGCGACATCCGATTCGCTCAGTAGCTGCCTAATTAAGCTACGGAGTGCCTGCACAAAAGCCGAAAAGGGAATGTTGCGGTTAAACTGGTCAAATTTACCTTTGATAAAATAGCCCTTTTGCCTGGTAATAGGTTTATGAACTTCATTCACAACGGCGGTTTTACCTACACCAGAAAAACCTGCCACCAAGATCAGTTCTGCTCTTCCCCCCCCTTTCAAAGGGGGGTTGGGGGGGATTGAGGATGGGGGGGGATTCGGGGTTGGGGGAGATGCTACCCGCTCAAAAGCATCTAACAAGGTTTGAACCTCTGTCTCGCGTCCGTAAAGCTTGTCAGGAATGAGGAAGCGATCGCACCTATCCTCCTGCCCCAGCTCAAACTCAACAACCGTCCCTCTCTCAGTCCATAGCTCCAGACACCGTTGCAAATCATGCTTTAGACCCAACGCACTCTGGTAGCGATCCTCAGCATTTTTGGCCATCAGCTTGAGAACAATATCGGAGAGGGATTTGGGAATAGGGTAAGTAAGGGTGGAAGTTGAAGAATAAATGCTGAACTCCCATGGAGGCACAGGCATCTTGGCAATGTGACTATGGATTAGCTCCATGGGGTCATCGCTCTGGAAGGGTCGCTCCCCGGTCAGCAATTCGTATAAGGTGACTCCAAGACTATAAAAATCAGCTCGGTAGTCAATGCCCCGGTTCATACGTCCAGTTTGCTCTGGGGCAATATAAGCCAGGGTGCCTTCTAAAGCACTGGGACTCTGCAGTTTCAGGCTTTCCTTGGGCAATAGCGAGGCCAGGCTAAAGTCAATCAGCCAGATTTGGTGGGTGTTGGGATGAATCAGGATATTAGTCGGCTTGATGTCCTTGTGCAATACCCGATGCTGACCCAGGTGATGGAGGCTATCCGCCAGTTGCAGTGCAATGGCCAAAACTTTCTCTACAGTCAGGCGATCGTGGGCCTCTACATAGTGCTGTAGATCGATAGCTTCCACATCTTCCATCACCAGGGCATAGTGACAGTCCCAAGCAAGGAAGGCCAAGGGTTTGACAAGACTGGGAATATCCAGATTTTTAGCAATGATGTACTGATTGCGAAAGCGGACTAACTTTGTGAAGTTTGGGTAGGGCGATATCAATATCTTAATCACCACCGATTCTCCATGGCGATCGCTAATAGCCCGATAAACAGCGGAGGAACTCCCTGCATAGAGTTGTGCAGTTAGAGTGTAACCTGGGATAGATGGTAAGAGATAATCTGACATAGGCGAGCTTTGATTACAATTTAGAATTCAGAAATTTGGGATGATATCATGTTCGGTAGCATCGTTTGTGTATATAATCTAAGTCATAATTAGGGTTTGCTGAAAAAGTATACAAGGGTAAGGGTAGGAGTCAGGAGTCAGGAGTCAGGAGTCAGGAGAAATGGGAATTATAGAGGAGGTAGAAGTAAGACTTGTCCCTCAATTTTTCTGCCATAATCATTCCAAAATACTAGCTTTTTGAGCTTTTTCTACTGAAAAGCTGGCACCTTTTTCGCTTAAAAAAGACTGAAGCCTTTATATTTCAATACTTTGATAATTAATTAGCAAACCCTAATTAGAATTTAGATAGGAGTCAGGAGTCAGGAGTCAGGAGTCAGGAGAAATGGGAATTATAGAGGAGGTAGAAGTAAGACTTGTCCCTCAATTTTTCTGCCATAATCATCCCAAAATACTAGCTTTTTGAGCTTTTTCTACTGAAAAGCTGGCACCTTTTTCGCTTAAAAAAGACTGAAGCCTTTATATTTCAACACTTTGATAATTAATTAGCAAGCCCTAATTAGAATTTAGATAGGAATCAGGAATCAGGAGTCAGGAGTCAGGAGAAATGGGAATTATAGAGGAGGTAGAAGTAAGACTTGTCCCTCAATTTTTCTGCCATAATCATCCCAAAATACTAGCTTTTTGAGCTTTTTCTACTGAAAAGCTGGCACCTTTTTCGCTTAAAAAAGACTGAAGCCTTTATATTTCAACACTTTGATAATTAATTAGCAAGCCCTAATTAGAATTTAGAATTGAGAATTTACAAATTTGGGATGATATCATGTCCGGTTATACAATAATCGCGCTCATTACTTCCTCAACTTACAAATGTTAAGCATGAATACGAATTTAAAAATTTATGCATTTTCATTTCCTTTCTTACTCCTTACTCCTTACTCCTTACTCCTTACTCCTTACTCCTCCTGTCTCCTACCCTTACTATTGTATACTTTTTCAGCAAACCCTAAGTATTCAACCGGACATGATATGATATTACTAACTCAAATATTTTCTTTCTATCTCATCTGCTGGGAGCGGTTTCGAGAAAAAATAGCCCTGTCCAAAGTCACACTTTAGGTTTTGGAGCCATAAAAGCTGTTGTTGTGTTTCAATTCCCTCTGCCACAATCGATAATCCTAATTCTTGAGCAAGCGCTACAATTGTGTTCACAATTGGATAATGATTGTCTTCTGAGGTAAACTCTTTGATGAAAGAACGATCTATTTTAAGATTATTGACTGAAAAGCTGTTTAAATATTTCAAAGATGAATAACCCGTACCAAAGTCGTCAATACTCAGTTGAATCTGTCGAGCTTGTAACTCTTTCGTCATAGCGATCGCTTTCTCAATACTGCCCATGATAGCACTTTCGGTAATTTCAAGGCTAAGGCATGCTGGATTCACCTTGGTTTCATTCAACACTCGCTCAATGTCATCTAATAAGCTTGGAGAGTTAAATTGCCTAGGTGATACATTGATGCTCATTGTTAACTCTGGCCATCCCTTTTGATGCCAGACTTGTAACTGCTGACAGGCTTTTTGAAAGATTAAAACTCCGACAGGTTCAATCAAACCCGAGGTTTCCATGGAAGGGATAAAGACACCTGGTGAGATAATACCTTTATCAGGATGTTGCCAACGAATTAATGCTTCAAAACCGATTATCTTTAAAGTTTCAAGGTCAATAATAGGCTGATAAAATGCCGTAAATTCCTGATTATTTAACGCTCGTTGGAGATCCGCTTCTAGAGTCAAGCGATCGTGAATTTGAATATGCATCTGTGGGGAGAATATTTGAACACTTCCCTTACCTTTAAGCTTCGCTTGATACATAGCTGTGTCAGCAGCATGAAGGAGTTCCGCTGCTGTTTGAGAGCTTTCCTCACTAAAGGCAATTCCCATACTGACAGTCATATAAATTTCACACCCTTTCACTAGAAAAGGCTGATGAAAACTGTTTCTAATCATTTGAATGACTGAATCAATAGCAGTGGTATCTCCCTCAGCAATAGGATTGATTACCAAGCAAAACGCATCTTCACCAAGGCGTGCCAGGATATCATTAGGGCGAGTCAGTTGCAGTAATCGTTTAGCTATCGCAAACAGAAGTTTATCCCCAAACAAGTGACCAAAAGAACCATTCACTAAGTGGAACTGATCGCAGTCGAGAATAAGAACAGCTAAAGCTGAATCTTTTCTAGCTAGACAGTCTGTTAATTGCTCCAGGAGATAGGTGCGACTAGGCAGTTTCGTCAGGCTATCTTGAGCAATAATGGTTTGCAACTGCTCTGTTCGTTCCTGTACGGTTGCTTCCAACTGGGCATTAAAGGTGGATAATTGCTGATGTTGTTGGCTAATGCGCAACATTGAACGCACGCGAGCGTTAAGTTCTAAACGGCTGATTGGCTTACTAATGAAATCATCTGCGCCAGCTTCTAAACATCTAGATAGAAACACCTTGCCTGTCAGAGCTGTCACCATAATGATCGGAATAAATTGCCACTGGGGCATTGCTTTTAACTTCTTACAAACTTCCATGCCATCCATCCCAGGCATCGCTACATCTAGGAGAATAAGATCGGGTTGAATTGATTTCAGGAAATTAATTCCTGCCTCTCCACTCTTGGCATAATGTAATTCATAATCGTTTGCTGCCAACAGGGCTTCAATCACATCAAAGTTATTTGGCTCATCATCCACGACAAGAATAATCGGTGTTTTCATGTATTAACAAGAATTGTTTAGTTAGTCATTAGACATTTACAGAAAAGCAGAAGGCAGATGGCAGAAGGAAAAGAAAGGTTCAAAGGAAAAAGATTTTTTTATAACTGATTATCCGAACATGATATTAGCTTCTTTCCTTTGCTTCGGAATTCGCAAACAAAAATTGTACCAGTTGAGAGCATAGCTAGAGATTTTATTATGATGTCCGAATAATGAGAGATAAAAAAGTTTTTGTTCGTAGTAGGGTTTGAACAATATCTACAGGACTTGCGCACGCATATCAAATTATACAAAATATTTAGGGGTTAACGACCTTTAACTAGATATGGTGGTTGTGCGTAAGTCCCGATCTATATGTTCGGACTAAAGCCCTACTACAAGCTTTACAGCAATGCATGAGGAAGGTGGGGTACAGTTGAATTTGCAGTTCAAGCATCCTGCTTGTTACAGTCTAGAAGGCTGTGTTACCAAAATTACTAGACCAAATTTTGTACCTCACGCGCCTCCGAAATTGCTGTAATTATGACTATTAAACCGGATGAGATAACATACAATCAAGTACACCTGACCTAATGCACACCCATTAGCTGTATCAGTCCACTACCCTGAAGTTTCCGACACTTCTTCTGCTTCTGCTTCTGCTTCTCCAAACACTACTTTCAGTAGGGGAGGGGCTAAGAATGTTGTGAGAATCACCATCAGAATAATTGCCACATTCAAAGCAGGAGATAAAGCACCACTAGCAGAACCAACTGCAGCAAAAACCAAACCAACTTCACCCCGTGGCACCATACCAACACCAACAGCTAAACGGTTAACTGGACCCAAACCAAAGACACTAAAACCGCAGGCAACCTTACCGACAATAGCAACCACTATTAAAAAGATTGCAATCACTAAACCTTCCCGGTTAGTAGGAACAGCAGGGTTGAGAACAGCCAAATTAGTCTTTGTTCCCACAGTCACAAAGAAAATAGGAACGATCACATCAGAAATAGGAAGAATTAGTTTTTCCAATTCCCGTCCAACTTCTGTTTCATCTAAATTATCTAAAACTAATCCAGCAGCAAAAGCTCCCAATATTGCTTCCAAATGGATAGCAGCACCAATGTAAGACATAAATAATGCAATTGTCAAAGCTGGAATAACTGCCCTGCCACGAGTTTTAAATTTTTCAGCAAAGAAAACGAAAACGCTATTGAACTGACGACCTAGCAATATTGCGCCCACCAAAAATACCGTGGCACTAACAATTAGATAGACAACGTTGACGATATCTATTTCGCCAGTTTTAGCTAAACTTGCTACCACTGCCAGGATAATAATACCCATGACATCATCTATAACTGCAGCACCAAGAATAATTTGACCTTCTTTTGTATTGAGACGGTTAATTTCTGCTAGTACCCTAGAAGTAATACCAATACTCGTCGCTGTAAGTGCTGCCCCGGCAAAAATTGCTGGTACTGCTGAGACATGGAATATGGTAATCATTCCTGCTGTACCTGCAACGAATGGCAATACTACTCCAACAGTTGCTACAACTATGGCCTGAATACCAACTTGTTTTAATTCTCTAATGTTAGATTCTAGACCAATTTCAAACAACAAAATAATGACACCCAGTTCTGCTAGAACTTCTAGTACCTCACTTTGTGCTTCAAATGTAGCTTCGGCAGCGTCAGGACTTAGACCTGCTGTTGCTTGTAAGATGTTAATAATTACTGACGAAGAACTATCAACTCCACTTTCTGGAAAAATTACTAAATTTAGGGCAGAAATACCTATAATTACACCCCCCACCAATTCTCCTAATACAGGTGGAAAACCTAACCAGTTAAAAAATTCACCCCCTGCTTTACTCGCTATATAAATGGCCACTAAACTCAGCAGCACTCCTGCTACTACCATTGCTGGTTCGGCTCCCCCTTCTGTGGCCGTAGCTAGTATTGGTGTGATTTTCCCTGATAAAGGAAATAAGAAAATTTCACTAAAAAAATTGGACCCTGCCATTGAACTAAACATTAAGTTTTTCTAAATCATCCTGATTTAATGTAACAGGACTTTGAGCAGTGGTGCATTACTAGATTTGAGAATTCCTGGCAATTTCTTGAAAATAGTGTTACGATTCAAAATCAAAAATGAGTGAAAACTGATTAGTATCGCGTTATCTTGCTCCCGACTTTGAGTCATCCCTAATGGTTGCCAAGTCAAGAAAAAGAAAGCGCAACATAAATACTCATGTCAGTTGGCCATAAATCAGTCAAAAAATAGCGCTTTGGGGATATTCTTCACGGCACATTGGGAGATACCGCCAGTGTTGATGGTTCTGCTGTCACACTGCTATGAACGGTTTTACCTGGTTTGACTAGGAATTGGTGGGCTTGATGTATCTGTTCTGTTAATTTGGAAACGATCGCTGGAGACAAGACAGGGGACAAAATATAAAGCCTCTTCGTTTCAGGGATAAAAAAAAAGAAAAAAATTTCCTTTTAATCAATCCTCTTCTTTTTAAGAAGAGGTAATTATTAATTATTAATTATTAATTATTTAAAGACTCTATGTTGGAGGGATGGCATTTGTCTACGAACTTGTTCCAAGTGAATAGGGTCAATTTCTGCGATCGCCACTCCTGGTTCATCACCAGTATCTGCCAAAATCACACCCCAGGGGTCTACTATCATTGCATGGCCATGAGTTTGTCTTCTGCCGTAGTGATTACCTGTTTGAGCTGGAGCGATGACATAACAGGTATTTTCTATGGCCCGCGCTTGGAGTAATACTTGCCAGTGGTCTTTTCCTGTAAATGCGGTGAAAGCTGCTGGTACAAATAAAACTTCTGCTCCTTTACTTGAGAGATGTCGGTATAGTTCTGGGAACCTTACATCATAGCATACTGATATACCTAAATTACCATAATCTTTGGATGAATAAACTGATGGTAACTGAGTACCTGCCATCACTGTCTTTGATTCTCGGTAGGTATTACCATCGGGTATGTTAACGTCAAATAAATGCGCTTTTTCATACCTGACTACTTCTAGGCCAGTAGGATCAATTAAAGATGCAACATTGTAGACTTTGCCATCTGTTGTCGGTACTGGATACCCACCTCCTAAAATGGTGATTTGGTATTTTTGAGCAATTGTTTTGAGAAATTTTTCACTTGCTGTAGCGATCGCTTCTGCTTGAGACATTTTTTCTTCCTCTTCACCTAGGAAGGGAAAATTTTCGGGCAAGGTAACTAATTCTGCACCTTGACGGATAGCTAAATCTATTAATTCTTCTGCCTGTGATAAATTTTTTGACAAGTCAGGCACGCTTGTCATTGATATTGCTGCAGTGATATAAGATTTCATTAACTCAGTTTTTCAGAGGTCTTAGAAGTTTTTTTTGATTTTACTTTTATTGTATAGCGTTTCTCACTCTTGCTGAGATACACAATTTTTAGATTTTACCAAATAAATAGGGAATAGAAAAAACACTGCACTTCATTAATACTATCGCCACTTTATCTAGGGTTTTTTCAGAAATCAAATTTTCAAACAAATGTTGTATTTATTGAGAATATTGATTTCTGAATTAACCACTATTTTTCGTATTTATTGATGCTAAATTCTATCTAAATCTTGTTTCAGACTATCCAATTTAATCTGAATATTTCAGACAATTCACATCAAAACTTTAATTAACTTTTCAAGTTAACTTTTTTAGCTTTTACATTGGATGGAAAAGCAGGTCTGGGAAAAAGCGATTAAATTCGATTAAAATTCCTGCTGTTACAGTCATCCAAATTGCTGCCAAAACAGGGGCTGTGGACAGATACTTAAGTAAGTCTTGCATAAATATTTCTCCTGAAACTGATTTTTAAATCAGGTATTGTTTACCCAATGTTAATTAGCTATCAGCTTTTAGCATTTCCGTACCGGAATACTTCACAAACAGCTATCAGCTTTGACTGGATTAAAATCCGCTTATCTCAAAAAAATAATCCTGCTGATTACTGATTACTAATTGCTGACTGCTTCTTTAAAAACATTGTTTTAGATCCAGCTGGTAATTATTAATTAGTATTTTTATACTGACTAAAATTACCATTATTTAACTGCTCCGTTGGTCACTCAATCTAGCGAGGGGAAACAGTAATTTCGTTGTCTTTAGCAAACATTTTGCCAGAGGTATATTCCCCGAATGCCGCTAAAGGCCATAAAAATCCACCTAGCATTTTTTGGATTGCTAAAGGCACGTCAATAACAATCTCTTTTTCCTCTGTATTTTTCTCGGATTTAATTGCTTGAAGATAGGACCGACCTACCCAACCAATCCAACCTGTAATATACAAGAATAAAAGGCCGGGAATAGTAAAGTCCCCTGCGTGATTCCAACTTCCATCTACTATTAAATGAGGTAGACCATCTTCTCCACAAAGTTGTTGAGAATAACGTTCAAATCGCTTTTTACCAGATTCGGGATCGTCGGTAGTAGGGCGAGCATTTTCAGCTAGTGCCTGAAAAGCAGGTGATTCTGAACAAGGTACTAAATTATATGCTGATGCTGTAGGTACACAAGTTACCCAAAGACTAATGGCTAAAACTAAAGCCAATAATCGTTTCATAGAATTGTTTCCTTTTATTACAAAGTGTTGACAATTATCCATACTTTTGTTGCTAAATTAAGCTAAAAGTAAGGATTTTCTGATTAAGATTTTCCCAACTCCAAAGCCAATAGTTTGGAACTGGTATTCTTGACCTCACGATCCAGATTTTCTACTTCAATGAATGCTAGTTAGGCCAATATTTGTCTAAGCCTCTCTGCATCATCTCCACAGGTATTTTTACCACGATGTGCTTCACCGCAGGTATTTCTTGTTTGTCTGATTTTACAATAATTTAATCATCTCAACACTAAATTTATTTAGTGCTAATATTCTGAACAATATTAATATCAATTTATCAAGCAATGACAAGGGTTTTAGCTATAGAAACAAGTTGTGATGAAACATCTGTGGCAATTGTTAAGAATCGTCAAGTTTTAAGTAATATTGTAAAGTCACAAATTAATATCCATAGCTTTTATGGAGGTGTAGTTCCAGAAGTAGCTTCACGACAACATTTAGAAACAATTAATCAGGCGATCGCCCAAGCTTTGATAGAAGCAGATTTAGATTGGCCAAATATTGATGGTATAGCAGCTACTTGTGCCCCTGGTTTAGTTGGCGCTCTATTAGTGGGCCTAACAGCAGCAAAAACTCTAGCCATTGTCCATAACAAACCATTTGTGGGAGTCCATCATTTAGAAGGTCATATTTATGCAACTTATCTGAGTCAACCAGAATTAAAACCACCTTTTTTGTGCTTACTGGTTTCTGGAGGCCATACAAGTTTGATTTATGTCAAAGACTGTGGAGAATATGAAACTTTAGGCCAAACAAGAGATGATGCAGCAGGAGAAGCTTTTGATAAAGTAGCTAGATTATTAAAGCTTAGTTATCCGGGAGGTCCAATAATTGATAAATTAGCAGCAGAAGGCAATAAATTAGCCTTTGCTCTTCCTGAAGGGAAAATTTCTTTGCCAGGAGGAGGTTATCATCCTTATGATTTTAGTTTCAGTGGACTAAAAACAGCCGTATTAAGATTAGTTCAGAAATTAGAAAAAGAGGGTAGTGAATTATTATCTGAATCTTCAGTAACCAGGGACATTGCAGCCAGCTTTCAAGAAACCGTAGCAAAGGGACTAACAAAAAGAGCGATCGCCTGTGCCTTAGATTATGGCCTAAATACAATTGCTATTGGTGGAGGTGTAGCAGCTAATAGTGGTTTACGATGGCACTTAAGTAGAGCAGCAGAAAGTCATAATTTGCAGGTACTATTTCCGCCACTCAAATTATGTACAGATAATGCAGCCATGATTGGTTGTGCAGCAGTTGACCATCTGAGTCGAGGCCATATTTCATCTCTTAACTTAGGAGCTAGTTCTCGAATGGGTATTCAAGATGTGATGGAATTATACAAATTTCCTTTAGTTTAAAAGTCGGGAAAAATATATCAATTTCTATTACAAAAAATCAGGTCTAAAGCCTCCCCTTTCAAGGAGAAAAAAATTCCTTTTAACCAATCCTTCTATTACAGAAACTGATAACTGATAACTGATAACTGATAACTGAAATGACCCATACTTTTACTTAACTTTTTCAAACTATAGCCAAGAAAGAATTTGCTCTTGACAATTACTGATGATGAATCTCAGATTAGGAAATGTTTTTCCAACTGTTCCCTATTCCCTGTTCCCTACTATAGACTGCTATATTAGTAATGAAAATTAGAAATGCCGAAGCCAAAGACTTAGCTGTAATTGTAGAAATTTATAATGCTTCAATTCCTAGTCGTATTGCTACTGGAGATTTGGAACTTATATCGGTTGATAGTCGTATTTCTTGGTATCAAGAACACTCACGAGATAGTCGTCCTATTTTAGTTGTAGAAATAGATAATAAAGTTATAGGATGGCTAAGTTTTCAGTCTTTTTATGGTAGGCCAGCCTACAAAGCTACTGTAGAAATAAGTATATATGTTGCTCCTGAATATAAAGGTCAAGGCATAGGAAAAAAATTACTTTCAGAGGCAATTGATCGTAGTCCTCAGTTAGGAATTAAGACTTTGCTCGGCTTTATTTTTGCTCATAATATTCCTAGCTTAAGTTTATTTGATAAATTTGGTTTTCAACGTTGGGGTTATTTACCAAAAGTAGCTGATTTAGATGGTACTAAGCAAGATTTAGTAATTGTAGGGCTTCATATTAATGAAGAAAAATAAATGAAGGAAACTAATAAACAATTCCTCTTTTATTAAAGTGGTTTTATATAGGGCTATTTCCTTCTAATTTCTGACTTTTTGTGCCAACCAGGAACATAAGCCTTTTCAAGGATTGAAGTTTATATCAACCAATCTCTAAAAGCTAGTAAAATTGTCACTTTATTCTAAAACGAAATAGCCCTTTTATAAATGGCTAGGGTTTGCTGAAAAAGTATGCATGAGTGAGAGTAAGAGTTTTGACATCCTCCCGACGCGGCGATTGCGAGACAGCGCGGGATTCCCATCCATCACTCGAACAGACTGTAGGGGCGAGCAAGCGAATCGCCCCTACTCGAATGACTCAGGGCGGGTTGACACATCACTGAAAAATGCTGGCTTGCCAGTAGCCAAGCTTCCTCCGTGTCCGATAAAAATCGACCGTTGACCCTTCCCTCCGGGACGCTACGCGAACGGCGACTTCATTGAAAAGTGATAGTAGGACCGGCGTTTCTACTACTTTTTCTTCAAATATTTCAACCTTGGTTTTTAGTTGAATTACATTCAGAATATTTACAGCAGCATTAACATCTCTATCATGGAATGTACCGCAATTCAAACAAGTCCATTCCCTGACATTTAGTTCTTTTTTGCCTCCTTTAAAACCACAATTAGAACAATGGATGTGAAGTAGGCTCCCATCTAGAAACAGTTCTAAATTCTTTACCATATTTCTCGCATTTGGCAGAAGCGACGTTTCGCGAAACGTCGGTACAAGTTCTAAATTGTCTCCATCCTAAATCACTAATTGCTTTAGCTAATTTCCGGTTTTTAACCAACCCAGAAATATTAAAATCTTCTACCACAATTGTGTCATATTTTTTGACTAAATCAGTTGATAACTTGTGCAAAAAATCTGTGCGAATGTCTTTAACTTTTGTGGTAGTCCTGCTGAGGAATGGCGAAGATACATAAGTTTTGTAATTTCTTCCCACACGAACCAACTTCCCAGACTTCCCAGACTTCCCACACGAACCAACTTCCCAGACTTCCCACACGAACCAACTTCCCAGACTTCCCACACCTCCCACACCTCCCACACTCTCTCTACCATTCCTCAGCACCACCACCACTTTTGTGTGTAGTTTGGCAATTCTTTTCCTGGCTTTTTCACGGCGCTTACTGCCTATCTCTGTTTTCCCAAATTGACGCTGGAATTTAGCTAACTTTTTCAGGTTTTGTTTGAGAGGTTTTGGAGTATTAATTTTCTCTCCATTGCTCAAAGTTACAAAAGTCGAAATGCCTAAATCAATTCCTGTTGAGCTGTTAGTTTTAAGCAATGGTTCAGGGTTTATTTCTACTACAAAACTAGCAAAGTAACGATTGGCTGAATCTTTGATTATTGTTAGAGAACTAGGCTCGCTAGACAAATCTCGCTTACCAAACAATTTTAATTTTGCCTACCTTTGGTAGATAGATTTTATCTTGAGCAATTTTGTAATTGCCTCCAACAAATCTTGCAGATTGTCTAGATTTTCTGGATTTGAATTTCGGAGGTTTAACCTTAATTCCTTTACCTTTAACCTTGCAACTATTAAAGAAATTTTTGTAGGGGCGAAAGGCCTTTCGCCCCTACGGTCTAAATCTTTGAGAGACTGTTGTAATGGAGTAGATGCAACTTCTTTTAACCAAACTAATTTTTGCGGATGCTTGAGTTATGAATTGTAAAGTTCAAGTCCACATAGCCTGGTTTCTTTTGGCCGTTAGAATATAGTTGGTTACAATGTGCTAATGTGCTATTCCAAACATATCTACAACAACCAAATAGTTGATTTAATGAATGTTATTTAGATCTGATTTGGATAGATACGGTACTTGTATCTGGACTTCAATGTTTTGGGCCTGTTACTAATATTAAGTGACTTTATTTTAGGATGGGTTGGCATTCATCCCGGCGTTCCCCTACGGGAGAGCGCGGGTATAAAAGCCAACATTAGATAAATCAGGAGTCAGGAGTTAAGGGTTAGGGGAATTATATAGGAGGTCATTTCAGTTATCAGTTATCAGTACCTCAAGCGTGAACCATTGGGATTGAAATAATGAACCAAATATTTTTTTTCCCTTAAAAGGGGAAGCTTTAGACCTGATTTTTTGGTAAATTGAATAATTGTCCTTTGGGTAGCCTTGTAGATGTAGTGATATTTATGAGTAAAATCCTTTCAAAGTAAGGGATAAAAATGCAAAAATTACTACTTGTACACGACTACCGTCCTTTTATTTTTTTCACCCTTATCTGCTAAAAATGCTAATTTTTTGCAGCTCTAGGGACTGAAAAGCTCGTACTTTTTTCGCTCTCAAAAAGCTAAATCATTCACAGATATAGCCATAAGATTTAAGTTGTGAGATATTGGATATTTTTAGGGAACAGGGAACATAGAAGAAGAAAAAAAATATATATCAATAAGATAACTACTATAACAATCCTCCGCATATTCGTGTCACAAATCTTGCTACTTTTTGGTATGGAGCTTTGGGGGCAATGGGCAATGGGTAAGAGTTTAGGAGTTTATTTCTACTTTTTGATTACCCGCAACATAAGCGCGGATTACTATATATTCTCTACTTTTAAAGAACACCTCAATTTTCACATCTGATTCCTGATTGCTATAAAGCTTTAAGAGTTAATCAGTAAAGTCCTAACTAGCTCTGATATATGACTCTCATACTGGCAATAGATATTTAACAATGTTTTGATACTTAAAGTTGATTTTCAAGTAGATAATTAGAGCTATAGCAATCCTAAATTTCTTGTAATATTCTATCGTAGGGGTTTGGTTTGCAAATCCCTTTTTCGCTTCAGTTTGCTCTCCAAACCTCTACAGTTTTTTTTGATAAATCATTTAGGATGCCACTAACTAATACAAGATTTATTTATTCAAGAGACTTTGAATATGGGTAGCCACAATATCGGTTTTTTCTAAGATAGATAAATGACCACATTCAGGAATTTCTAGGACATTTTTACAGTCGCCTTGAAACATCCAGTGAAAACTAGCTAAATGTCGTACATATTTAGGCTCCATGATTGTATCTTTTGCTCCGGCAATAAAGTAAACAGGTTGTTTTAATTCTGATACTACTTGTGGGAGTCGATTAACCTCTGATTCTGTAGTAGAGTATAATAACGATCCAAGAGCAGCTTCATAAGATGCTGCCACGAAGTCGAATAATAGTTGTTGTCCCCATTTACGAGAGAGGGGAGTAGCCACTTGAGTCCCAGTATATATTTGTTCAATAAAAGGTAAATAAGGTAACCAACTAGGGCGAAATTTAATTATTTGTGTCCCTGCATATCTAAATCGCTCAAATTCTTCCTTGAGATAAACCCCACCACCAGAGTTAATACAGACTACTGCTTTGATAATGTCGGGAATTTTATCAGCTCCGAATAAGGCAATAGTCCCTCCCAGAGAATGGCCTATTAGCCAGGCACTAGATATATTGAGTTTCTGTAATAGTATTGCTAGGTCTTCAACATAATCAGTTGGACTATAGCTAGAGATTGATTTTTGTTGGGTTGAATAGATTTGAGAATCACCGAATCCCCGCAAGTCGTAAGATAAACACTGGTAATCTACTGATAGTCTTTGTATCAAAGGTTGCCAGTAGTGACGACTTAAAAGCCAGCCATGTATAAATACAAGTACATGAGGAGATTGAGTGGGGTTAGTCAATTCATAGGCGTGTGAGACCCCTCGAATATCTATAGTTGGCATATTTTTATTTTAAGTAGGACTTGCTGAAAAAGTCTTATGGGTGAGGGTAGGAGTCGTAGGGGAGATTTCCTGCGGAATCCTGCGCAAACGCGAATCGCCCCTACAGAAGAAATGGGAATTTGTTCATTAATGGATAATTGTGGATAATTGATAATTACCTCTCCCTAAAAGGGAGAGGATTGAGCAAGAAGGAAAAAATTTATTATTTTCCGCTTTTCAGGGGAGAATAATAAAGGTGAATAATTAATAATTAATAATTATTCGGTAAGATTCATTAATGAATAATTAGGTTTTGCTGAATAAAGTTGCACTTTTTTTCGCTCCTTAAAGCCTAAAATTTTGATCTGTCAATGTTTAGATTTAATCACCAGAGTAATAATTACCTTTGGTAAAAACCGAGAGGATTGAATCAAGTATGGAAATCTCCTCGCACTTTTTTCTCATTAATAAGGAGAGGCTAAAAACCTCTGGGGATTAATTATTAATTATTAATTATTAATTATTAATTAATTTAGTACCTTTGGTAAAAACCGAGAGGATTGAATCAAGTATGGAAATCTCCTCGCACTTTTTTCTCATTAATAAGGAGAGGCTAAAAACCTCTGGGGATTAATTATTAATTATTAATTATTAATTATTAATTAATTTAGTACCTTTGGTAAAAACCGAGAGGATTGAATCAAGTATGGAAATCTCCTCGCACTTTTTTCTCCTTAATAAGGAGAGGCTAAAAACCTCTGGGGATTAATTATTAATTATTAATTATTAATTAATTTAGTACCTTTGGTAAAAACCTAGAGGATTGAATCAAGTATGGAAATCTCCTCGCACTTTTTTCTCATTAATAAGGAGAGGCTAAAAACCTCTGGGGATTAATTATTAATTATTAATTATTAATTATTAATTAATTTAGTACCTTTCTCCCATCAATCTTTGTCGCACACCTTCAGCAATTTTCTGGCCTAGGTATTCTGGAATCAAACTTTCATTTGGCCCCAGGAGATAAAGAATGAGGCGAGTTCGTCCACGCCAAACTAACAAATTGGCATTAACTACCAACAAATCTTCCTGCCAGATAGCATACATAACTTTGTAGAATAGACCTGGTTGATTATCGGCCTCAATTAATAGTGCTGGTAGATGAAATACAGGATCGACATAAAATTCTGTTTCTACCTCCTCTAAACCACTATCTAGATTAAATTCTACTGCCAACATTTCTTCCACCTCGAAGTGGCCTGCTAGTGATTCACGGATGGCGCGACAAACATTTTCCGAGGTTTTCTCTGTTAATGCTTTGCCCCCCCGAGATATTACTAATTTGATAAAGACCAACATCGGTGGGTAAATTTGTCCATAAAGACTAAGACTATGAATAGTTAGTCCATAAGCAGCTAATACTCCAAAAATATCACTGAGTAAGAACGATTGATTTCGGTAGGTAAAGTGCAGGGCACTTTTGTTGCTTTCTGGTTTTAGCTCTATTACAGCTTGTTTGCTTTTATAGAGTTGATATGCTAGTTTCAAATTTTGCAGTTGAATATCACTACTGACAAATTGTTCATAAAACTGTGGAAACGCTCGGTTGAAGCGCTTTAGCAGTTCTAATGTCGATGATTTTAAACCCGGAGCCATAATCGAAGAGAGGGAACGGGATATATACTATCTAATAATGTCATCCAACTTCTACTAACTTAACCACACCTGCATGGGTTTCTGGAAAAATTTGTTTACCGGTTCTGAGCCAACATCTCAGTCTCAAAATTTAGATTATGAAAGATACACAACTATTGGGGGACAAGATGCTTCTTCTCAAGCTGTTAGTTCACCTAATAGAGGTAATGGACGTATCTTTTTTAGTACCGATCGAGATATAGATATCTATGAACTCGAAGATCTTTGCAATGCTGTTGGTTGGTCTCGTCGTCCATTGCGTAAAGTAAAAAAGGCCATTCAACATAGTTTTCTTGTGGTCTCCATGTGGCAAATGCGAGGTAGTCAGCGAAGACTGATTGGTTTTGCTAGAGCGACATCTGACCATGCTTTTAATGCCACTCTTTGGGATGTAGTTGTTCATCCTGACTTCCAAAGCAAAGGTTTGGGAAAGGCATTGATGAATTACATCATCAAAAAACTTCGTAGTGAGGATATCAGCAACATTACCTTATTTGCAGACCCTCATGTTGTTGATTTTTACCGAAATTTAGGTTTTATCTCTGACCCAGAGGGAATTAAAGGAATGTTCTGGTATCCAGATTAGCTGTTTTTGACTTGATTGGATATGCTTAACTGAGTCATATTATATTGGGTAAGAGTCGGATTTAGCTAAACTGCTAGTCTACTAGGTAAGGTCTATCTAGATAATTGATTTTAATTAATCATTAATTATTAAATAATTTTGGTTGAAAGCTTCTCTTTTTCAGGAGAAAAAAAAGAAAAATTTTTCCTTTTTGTTAATCCTCCTTCTTTTTTAGGAGAGGTAATTGTTAGTTGTTAATTCCTGAACGAAAAAATTGCTCTCAAGCTTCCCTCTAAAAATAGGACTAATGATTGTTCTAATAGAATATTTACCAGAAAATTTGGTTTAAAGCTTCGCCCTTCTAGGGCGACTTTTTGATTAAACCCCGCCTGATCTAGGGAAGTATTTATAAATAGGCTATGGTATTGTTGTTGCGGGTAGGCAGTCCAAGATATTAAACGGATGTCCAGGGAAAGATTAAACTGCCGTCAAGGTAGTAGCACCCAATGAAACGTCAACCTACCGAAGAGCTACGGATCAGTATGAATTTCCGTGCCTAACCGCTGGATAGGATGTCAAAAAACAATAATTTTTTGCAGTCTTTGCAAAAATTGATTATCATTTAAATCAAGTTAATCTTTCCATAATTAAGGATTCGCTACTGTTACTTGCTAAAGCTTAAAAACATAAACTATCCTAGACAAATATCCACACAATGTCTATATTTTGTCGGCATTAATCTGTGTTATTATTACATAATGCTAAGACCAGAGGATTTTAGCAAAAATTCTGGAGTGTAAAACACTCGACTTTTCATGTCTGACGAAAAGCCGCCTAGGGAATCCTCACTCAAGGTAATTGAGCGGAACATTAACCTTCTTTGCCAGTAGACTTATGGACAGGTGAGTCGGAAAATCGCTCAACATCACCGATGAAGAGCGTGTCTAGGATTGTCTAGATTTTTAGAAGGTGCCAGATTGAGTAAATCAATAACTATGAATCCTAATGGCATAGGTCAAAATTTCTCAAATTTTTGGGGAAAAGTCCCTAAAGAATTATTTATAGACGATCTTATGGTCGCTCTACTTAACTCTTACTGATTGCTTGTTTAGAAATTTTTTCAAATTTTCTTGCACAAATTTGAAAATTGAGCTATAGTATATTTAGTTCAACCGGGATGTAGCGCAGCTTGGTAGCGCGCCTGCTTTGGGAGCAGGATGTCGCAGGTTCAAATCCTGTCATCCCGATATATAAACTGATAAATTACTCTGGGGTTGAAAAAAATATGTACTTCATATACTTCTACCTAAACTAGAATGGACATAGACTTCAATCTTATGAGTGATTTTTCATACAAGGATTAAAATTGCCCAAAAATCAGGTCTAAAGCTTCCCCTTTTTAGGGGATGAAAAAGCGGTCAAGGGATGGCTAGTGGCGCGTCAAGCTTAAAAATGTGGGTGAAAAAAACCTAACCCCCTAATCCCCTTCCCTGCTAGCGTTAGGGGGAATTTCTCCCCTCTCAAAAGCAGGAGAGGGGGAGGGGCAGGGGGGAGAGGAGAGGTCTTCCCTCGTTGCTCCATCCTAATCCACAATTTAAGGCTTGACACCACTAGGTTTTCTAACAAGATCCAATCTCCTATTGAGAAAATCAATTTCCTTATTTCAATCCCAATGGTTCACTTGGAGGTACTAAGTGATAACTGAAATTACCGTGGGTATCAAATTTCCACTGGAAATCTAGGTAGAAGATTTTTCCAGTTCCTCTGGCTCCATAATAGTCTGAAAAGCCCAAAATTTTACGTGTAGTGTCCACAATTGCTAGGGTTAAATCTCAATTCAATTGAACCTCAAATCTCAAACCTCAAATCTCAAACCTACAACTTTCCTCAAAACCAAGAGAAGCAAAGCTATCTGAGGCCTAAAAATTTAACAAACTCCACAAAAATGCTTTTCCGTAATGGTGTGATTTAGTAAACATCTTCAGTTTAGCAATACCCTCAAAGATTAAGCTAAGTTATTTCAGAAAATATTTAATATGTTCTCAGGTGCAGTAAATAAAATATCTGTGTTATACTACACTAACGTTATAATTAATTGTTTACCCATAAACCATTAATCATATTCCTAATTATTTTTAGGTGATTAAGGCTTTTTTAGCTATTGCCAAAGAATATAAATAAATTTGCCAACAACAGATAAAGATTGTTACAGTTATTTGTTGCCAACTAATTTTTCTGGAAATATGAAATTATCCGTCACTTAGATGCGGAGTGGTTCGCCGAAGATAGACTTAAGTATCAAAGGACGAGCTAGTAACAAATTGAGTAAATCAATCAATTTGTGGTAGGGTACTTCTCAAAAACTATTTACTCTTGTCTCCCGGAGTCGCATTTTAATGTGTCACAATAAAAATGCACTCAGAAGTATAAAACGTAGGGAAATAGGGCTTTCTGTTCTTAAGACACGCGAGTTAAGATGGTATATCGGGATTACTCAAAGGAAAGTCCACACAATACTGTGATGTTGCTGCAGGAGTATGTCACTAAAGTATTAAATATACTATAGATTACTGTTATTTGAGGATAATAATTTTTTGAGAGTTATTTAATAACTATATAAAATTAATTACACATCCTGCCAATCCTATCTTGTATGAGAACTTGCTTACGAAATTAGGAAATTTATTTTTCTGACGACTTATTAATGAATAACAAAGCAATTGTATTTTATAATTAATGATAATTTTGGTTTTGGTTAAATAATTTATGAGTTTCATGGTTTAAATTTGAAGAGAAAGCATAATTTTACTGAGATTAACAAATTAACATTTAGATAAATGTTTTCAATAGTGTAAAAAGATTCATAATTTAATTATTGTATCTATAAATTTGTATAGAAAACAAATTAAATTATGTTGATTAGTAGCATATTGGAGGATAAACTTATTTTTTTGGCTTTGATTTTGCTTTGTCGTTATTTAATGTTTAGAGTTTTTTTTAATTCCAATATTTTAATATAACAGGAGAATTTATGAAATCGTTAAT
Organism: Okeania sp. SIO3I5; assembly: GCF_010672085.1. GTDB lineage: Bacteria > Cyanobacteriota > Cyanobacteriia > Cyanobacteriales > Microcoleaceae > Trichodesmium. The sequence continues at coordinate 54,319 of NZ_JAAHHT010000016.1, read as the reverse complement.
TCGCTTAAGTGCAGTGTTAGGAATAGTGGCCAGCAGTTTAATTGGACCTTCCCTGAAAGATATGTCTGCATTAGCACTGCCTGAGGAGGAAATTGTACGGAAGTTAATTGAAGTACCCGTATTTACAATTACCGATCAAAACGGTTCTCCTATTGTACTTTCGGTTAAAAAAGAAGGTAATGAAACTAATTTTTCTTTGCTGACAGTTTTTATGAGTAAGAGCGATGCAGATGCTTTTGTGAACAACAAATTAAAAGGAGAAAATCCTGATATGGCTGCTAAGGCTCAGGTTGTCCCTATTCCTCTAGGTAAAGTTTATGAAATGAGCCAATCTACACAACCGGATGGCCATAAATTAGTATTTGATCTTTTTCCAATTAAAAGACAGGTTGAATCGGCTAAGGCTTTACTTCAGCAGGATGGTCAGGATGTTAAACAGTTTAATGGGGTACCTTTGTTTATAGCTAGTGGGGGTCCGGATAATCAATATTTGTCGATGCAGCGTGGGGAAGAGAAATTTTTTCCTATGTTTTTTAATAAGGAAGATTTGCAAGGAATGTTAGATCGGGCTAAAGCTCAACAACCTGATTTTGCTTCTTCTGTGAAGATTGAGGTTGTGAGTCTTGAGCGTGTAATTAATGCCTTGAAAAATGATAATGAAAATGATCCTTTCTTGGAAAAAATTATTTTTATTCCTCCACGGGAGTCTGTGGAGTTTTTACAACAGTTAAGACAATCTCTTCAATAATTAATAATTAATTATTAATTATTAATTATTACCTCTTCTTATAAAAAAGAGGATTGGCTAAAAGGAATTTTTTTCTTTCTCTTGGTCAATTGGATATGGCGTTTTTGCTGGGGCAAAGCTTTGCGCTAGTAAAACGACTGCTTTTTATCAATGTAATTGAGAGGTTTTATACCTTAATTTTTCGGTAATTCTGGTAATCAATAAGTAAGTTGAGATTCTAAGTGATTGGTTGATGGATTTTCCCTCTAAGTGCTTCGTTTCAGGTCTGGAACTTTGGCGATGGTATTGTCAAACTAAGGCTGATGCTTTGAGGGAAGATATATCTGTTGCTGAGGTTGATTTGTTGTTACAGGAGTTTACTGGACTGGATAGATTAACATTGCGTCTGGAGTCTTTTAAGGATTGGCCTAATGTTTCAATGAGTCTTTCTTTAGTTGAGTTGGATGGTCTTTGGCGCCGACGTTTGGAGGATAGGGTTCCGCTTCAATATTTAACTGGGGTTACTTATTGGCGGAATTTTTCTTTGGAGGTGGGTTCTGGGGTTTTGATTCCTAGGCCGGAAACGGAGTGTTTAATTGATCTGGTTGTAGATGCTACTAATGCTGTTTCGGAGCTTGGACAAGGAATTTGGGTGGATTTGGGAACTGGTAGTGGGGCGATCGCTTGTGGTTTAGCTGGTGTATTGACAGATGCTTCGATTTATGCTGTTGATTGTAGTCTAGAAGCTTTGGCTATTGCTAGACAGAATGCTATTAGGTTAGGTTTTGCTCATAGAATTAGTTTTTATGAGGGTTCTTGGTGGGAACCGCTGGAGCATTTGCGGGGTAGGGTGAGTGGGATGGTGGCCAATCCTCCTTATATTCCTAGTGGTATGATTTCTACTTTGCAAGTAGAGGTTAGGAAGCATGAGCCTCGTTCGGCCCTTGATGGCGGTGTTGATGGTCTAGATTGTATTAGGTTTTTAATTGAAAGGGCTCCACTATATTTGGTTTCTGGTGGTGTTTGGTTGGTGGAGATGATGGATGGGCAAGGGGAGATGGTTGCTGAAATGTTGGAAGATAATGGAGCTTATTGTCGGGTTGAGGTTTTTCGGGATTTTGAGGGTGTTAATAGGTTTGCTATGGCTTATTTGAAGTAGGGAAAATCAATTCAAAATTCAAAATTATTAATTCAAAATTATAACCTTTGCCTGTTTGTTCCGCATCAGCAGGAAAGTCAGAGACTTGAAATAAGGAAGGAAAATATTTTTGATTTTTTTGTTCTAAAGAACGAGGCTTGAATCTTTAGACTTCTTGCAGAAGTCAGGGAATAGGGAATAGGGAATAGGGAATAGGGAATGAAATTGTTGATTTCAGCTCTTGAATTGATTTCATTTTTGATTTTTGGAGATGTCTATTAATTAAACAATTATTGAAATTAAGGAATGAACCAAAATTTTTGAACGTGTGAATGCGCGAATTTTGAATTCCAAAAATGGTCATTTTTTTAAGGTTCAAAAAATTTTCATAGAGTCTTATTGTCGAATAAGTTGAAAATATCATTTTCTTAAGCTCCCCAGGTTGGAGATTTTTTGTGTCAGAAGTGCTAGAATTGCCTCAAATTTTCAAAAAATTAAAAAATGAAAAATGAAAGAAATATATTTAGTGTCTATTGAGATTTTATATTTAAGATTTAAGGAGCGGTTTCTGCTAAAACTACTAGCTTTCTTGCTGATATTGTAGCAGCACTAGCAGCTCGACCTGACAAAGCCGATTGAATTTTTCAATTAGGGGCGCAGTTAAAATAAACTTTTGATTTTAATGGGGAGTAAGTGGTAGAAATAATTTAACAGGACTTACGCAGAGACACTATATATAGCGGCTTATGGGGTTCAAAAACTATAACGTTATAAATATGTAGTGTTTAGAATTCAAAAATGCGTAAGTCCTGTTTAATTTGAACCAAAAATCATTTTCTTAAGCTCCCCAGTTTGGAGGTTTTTTGTCTCAGAGATCCTGGAATTGCCTCAAATTTTCAAAAAATTAAAAAATGAAAAATGAAATAAATAAGTTTGCTGTTTATTGAGATTCTATATTTAAGGAGCGGTTTCTGCTAAAACTACTAGCTTTCTTGCTGATATTGTAGCAGCACTGGCAGCTCGACCTGACAGAGGAGATTGAATTTTTCAATCAGGGGCGCAGTTAAAATAAACCTTTGATTTGAATTGGGAGTAAGTGGTAAAAATAATTTAATTTGAAGCTCAAATCATTTTCTTAAGCTCCCTGGATTAGAAGTTTTTTGTGTTAGAGATGCTGGAATTGCCTCTAAATTTTCAAAAAATTAAAAAATGAAAAATAAAAGAAATAAGTTTGATGTCTATTGAGATTCTATATCGAAGGAGCGATTTCTGTTAAAAATACTAGCTTTCTTGTTGATATTGTAGCAGCACTGGCAGCTCGACCTGACAGAGGAGATTGAATTTTTCCACAGAAGGACTCAAGATCGACTTTTGATTTTAATGGGGAGTAAGTGGTAAAAATAATTTAATTTGAAGCTCAAATCATTTTCTTAAGCTCCCTGGATTAGAGGTTTTTTGTGTTAGAGATGCTGGAATTGCCTCTAAATTTTCAAAAAATTAAAAAATGAAAAATAAAATAAATAAGTTTGATGTCTATTGAGATTTTATATCGAAGGAGCGATTTCTGTTAAAAATACTAGCTTTCTTGTTGATATTGTAGCAGCACTGGCAGCTCGGCCTGACAGAGGAGATTGAATTTTTCAATCAGGGGCGCAGTTAAAATAAACCTTTGATTTTAATGGGGAGTAAGTGGTGGAAATAATTTAATTTGAAGCTCAAATCATTTTCTTAAGCTCCCCAGGTTGGAGGTTTTTTGTGCCAGAGATGGTGGAATTACCTTAAATTTTTAAAAAAATTAAAAAATGAAAAATAAATAATGAATTTAGTATCTATTGATATTTTAGTTGAGGGGGCAATATCTGGTAGTTTGGTAAGCTTTCCTACTGATACTGTACCAGCATTAGCTGCTCGACCTGACAAAGCCGATTTAATTTTTCAAGCGAAGGATCGTAGTCAAGATAAACCATTAATTTTAATGGGGGCAACTGCTGAATCTTTGTGGCCTTATGTTTGTGGGAGTGATGAAGAGTTACAATTATGGCAAGGGGTGGCTAAAAAGTATTGGCCTGGGCAGTTAACTTTGGTGTTACCTGCTGCGGAAAGAGTGCCCAGGGTAATGAATCCTGTTAATCCAACTACAATTGGACTTAGGATTCCTAATTGCGATATTGCTAGGGAGATAATGGCTAAAACAGGGCCTTTAGCTACTACGAGTGCTAATTTATCAGGCCAGCCGGCTTTGAAGCAGATGGCTGAAATTAATGCTCAATTTCCAGATGTTTTGGTTCTTTCATTGTCCCAAAGTCAGGAAATGATGTTAACTTCTGGGGTTCCTTCAACTGTTGCTAAGTGGAATGGAATTGATGGTTGGGAAATCTTGCGTCAGGGAGCAGTAAAGTTAAAATTTTAAGGTACTGTTAAAAAATTTAGTATTTTTAGTGGAATGGCTGGGAACGATTTTATCTTTTTGGTATTAGGATTTGGATTTGGGTTAATAGCTAGTAAATTATGGTCTAGGCAAGAAAGTCAGAATTTATCAACGCCTTCTGTGGAGTCATCTCCTGAAGAATCTAATTCTGATTCTGAGCAGCTTGAGAATATTTTAGAGCAACTGAAACATACTCAACTAGCATATCAGATGGCTTCTGAAATGAGTAAATTTAAGGCTGGTTTTTTGGCTCGAACTGCTCATGAGTTGCGATCGCCGATTAATAGTATGATTGGTGGATTACAGTTAGTTATTTCTGATTTAGCTGATGATCCGGAGGAGGAACGTGAGTTTGTGAACCAAGCTTATAATTCTGCTTTGAAAACTTTGGGGTTAATGGATGAGATTATTTATGTGGCTAAAACGGAACATGGTACTGAGGCAGTAAAGATCGAGTCGCTGCAACTGACTGAAGTGTTTGAGGCGGTGGAAAATTTAACTTATATGCAAGCTGCTAATCGTAGTATTCGTTTGCAGATATCACCTCCTGCAGAAGATGTTTATGTTTTGGCGGATGAATCTCGTCTGAAGCAGGTTTTGGTGAGTTTGATTGATACGGCGATCGCGCAAATGAAGGAAGGTAGTGTGAATGTTTCTGTTCATCCTGCATGGGAATCTGGTTATGTTCATATTTGGATTGATGATCAACGTCCTGTTAGTGCGTGGAGTGAGTCTTGGGATTTACTCAAGCATAATATTGAGGAGAAAGCTGAAAAAAACATGACTGTTGATTTCCAGCTTTCTCCTGGTATGAGGTTGTTAATGAATCAAAATTTGTTAGGAATGATGAATGGACGTTTGGAGGTGCTAGCGACTCCTTCTGATGGTGAGGAGTCTAATTTTAATCGGACTCAATGTTCGATTCCGATTTGTAGAGATGATGCTGATAGCGCTACGCGCAAGTCAGAAGTTATCTCTGATTGAGTTTTGGGTGATCAAATGCTGCACAAACAACATTTAGCAATGTCCGCACCCTTTGCTGCGACTGCTATAATAGTTAAGTTTATCTGGCAAGTAGTGATGGTTGATTTCTAGTTGTTAGTTCGATTTCTCCTTCTATGGGTTGATTGTGCAATATCATTGTTGTGGTTTGATTGTGTTCAAATCCGATGCGTTTGTAGAAGTTTTGTTGATGGGTTGTCATTAGGTAAATTCTTTCTACATGGCACATTCGTGGATTACTTAAAATTGTTTCAACTAATTTTCGTCCTAGTCCTCCTCCTTGATAGTTTGGGTGAATTACTATATCCCAAATTGTACCTCTGTATACGCAGTCTGATGTGGCGCGGCCAAAACCTATCATTGTTTTGTGATCCCAGACACTGACGACTGGGTTACTGTTGGCAATGGCTATTTCTAGGTCTTCTATTTTTCGATTTTTTGCCCAGATAGCTGCTGAATTAAATAATGCTACGAGTTGAGGAATGTCTACTTTTGAATGACCTTCGCAGAATTGGATATGACGGTAATCTCTGGTAGTGTTTTTCATCTTTTTTAACCAGCTCTCTATAGTTATTTACTCAATCAATTCTTTTGATTTTTGTCAATTTTTGTTTGGATTGAATATTGCTTGGGGCTAAGTTTTATCTAGATTTAAACATTATTGTATGCTGAAAAATAGATAAAATTAATAAATGATTTTGATTTTTTTTGAGTTTATTCTAGTGTGGATTATTTAATTGACCTCCTTGTTTTCAAGGTTAGTAACACATAGCTTTTATTGCTTAACTATTTTGTATAGTATCATTCTTTTTTCTGATAATCAATATGTTTTTTATATGTTTTTTTGTGAAAATTTTATGAGAATTAAACTAACTTGTAATTATATTATGTTGTAAAGTATTAAGTTTTTGTGTAATTATTTACGATTTTTAAGCCAATATTAATTACAATATCCGCCATTATTGTTAGGATGTTCTCAAACTTATTCTTATATCATCAGTAATTAGGGTTTGCTGAAAAAGTCTTTTTGTAGGGGTAAGAGTCAGGAGTCAGGAGTCAGGAGTCAGGATAAATGGGAATGAGCGAGGAAGTAGGAGTAAGAATTGTCAGAGTGATTTTTCGGCCTTTGTCAGCCAAAATACTGACTTTTTTAGCATTTTCAACTGAAAACCAGGCACTTTTTTCGGCACTAAAAAACCTCAAACCTTTATATATCAATACTTTTATAATTAATCAGCAAGCCCTAATTACACAAACCAACCAATAAACGCAGTTTATTGCGCCGATCTTTATTTGTTCAAGCTAGGAAATTTCGTTCATAAACCCGGTTTCTGTATAAGTCCCGATCATGTTCGGATCATCAAAGTGTAAGTGTTCAACCGAACATGATATTATTCGCGCTTTCGCCACTTCTGACTTCTAACTTTTGACTTCTGACTTGATTATATTTGGACTTGGTGTTCAGTAGGAAAAACTGTCCTACAAGAAAATACAAAGATAGTGGGAATGTTCCATACTGGTAGAGTATTTTAAATTTATTTAAAAGTATAGGAACTATGAATTTTTGTAGTGATAATGTGAGTCAGGTGTGCCCAGAAATTATGGCTGCTCTGATCGCTGCCAATGAAGGCGCTATGATGCCTTATGGTGCCGATGAATACACTCAACGTTTGTCAGCTAAATTTTCATCAATTTTTGAAACTCCTGTGACAGTTTTCCCAGTTGCTACTGGTTCTGCTGCTAATGCTCTAGCTTTATCAGCGATCGCTCCTGGTTATGGAGCTATTTATTGTCATGCTGAATCTCATATTAATGTGGATGAATGTGGTGCGCCTGAATTTTATACAGGTGGTGCGAAGTTGGTAACATTAAATGGTACAGATTCTCAAATTCATCCTTCTGAGTTGAGCAAAACACTAGAAAACGCGGGTGCAGGTATAGTACATCATGTTCAACCTGCGGCAGTTAGTATTACTCAAGCAACGGAAGCAGGAACAGTATATTTGCCTGAAGAGATCGGTGAGATTGCTAAAATTACTCATGCTCATAATCTATATCTGCATATAGATGGGGCGCGTTTTGCTAATGCTGTTGTGAGCTTAGACTGTGCGCCGGCAGATATAACTTGGCGAGCGGGGGTAGATATACTGTGTTTTGGTGCAACTAAAAATGGGGGGATGGCAGCAGAAGCGGTAATCTTTTTTAATCAAGATTTGGCAAAAACATTTGCTTATCGTCGCAAACGTAGTGGTCATTTATTCTCGAAGCTGCGATATTTGTCTGCTCAGTTGGAGGCTTATATTACTGATGATTTATGGCTCAAAAATGCTACTCGTGCTAATCAAATGGCAACTAAGTTAGCCCAAGGTTTGGTAGAGTTTCCTTTGGTAAAGTTGTGTCATCCTGTGGAAGCGAATGAAATTTTTGTAGAACTTCCTGAGTCTGTGGTTAATGGTTTGAGAGCTGATGGTTTTCAGTTTTATGTTTGGCAGGAGGGGACTTTGCCGATAATTAGACTTGTGACTGCTTTTAATACCAGAGATGAAGATGTTGATGCTTTTTTGAAAAGTGTTAAACGTATAGCGCTACGCGCTAGGGAATAGGGAATAGGGAATAGGGAATAGTAAACTGTCAAAGGATTTAAGGATTTAGAAATGTCCGCGCCCTTTGCTTCGACTGCTATAATTCTAAAGAGGGAACAGGGAACACTTAACTGGGGGGAGTAATATAGAATCCGGGTAATTAGTTATCGTATTACTGAGGAGTAAGGAGTAATGAGTAATGAGTAAGGAGTAAGGAGTAAGGAGTAATATCAAATCCGGTTGAATACAAGAGTGTATTGTTGGGGGAGATGGGGAGATGGGGAGATGGGGAAATTGAATAATGAACATATACTATATAACCGGATTCTATATAATTGATAATTTATGGATAAGAATTGATTTTATTTTTCATTTTTGGAGAAGTCTAATGGAATAGAAACTGGAAAGTCTGTTAAGTTTAGTGTGTCATCTCCAGTAAAATATAACTTAAGTCACTATATTTTGTTAAGCAAATATAATATGAGTAAAGTTCTAGCTATTTTAGGGGAATTAAGCGATCGTGACATTGATTGGATGATTGCCAATGGTAGTAAAAAAAAAATTACTGCTAATACTATATTAATTAATGAAGGACAACCAATTGATGCCCTTTATATTCTGCTGGAGGGGACAATGAAAGCTTATGTATCTGGGGTTAAGGCTCAAGAAATAGGAATTATTGCTGCTGGTGAAGTTTTGGGAGAGATGTCTTTTGTAGATGGTCGTTTACCATCTGCTACTGTAGAAGCGATAGATGATACATTGGTTTTGTCAATTTCTAAGGAAAAGTTAAATGAAAAACTAGAGCAGGATGTATTATTTTCTCTCAGATTTTATCGAGCAGTTACTAAGTTTTTATCGACTAGATTACGCGGTACTGTTACACATTTTAGCGATCGCTCAGAGGTGCTATATCCAGATAGTCTGGAGAATAATAATGTTGAGACAGAAATAGACAATAATGCTTTAGCTAAGTCTAGATCTGAAACATTAATGCTGCGTCTTAAGGGTTAGGTCTCCAAAACCCTACAATATTGGGAGGAGGGGGAGGAGGGGGAAGAAATTACAAAACTTATGTATCTTCGCCATTACGCGAGCAGGACTACCCAATATTGAATTGTAAGGATACTAAGGGATTTGATATAATATCAAATCCGCTTGCTTCGGAGGGGCGAAGAGCGTTTGGGGAGCATGACCTAGGAAATCGCCCGAATCGCCAGTACATAAAAAACCGGGTTTGTGGGAGGTTAATGTTAGTATTGTCGGGCATTTGAGACTTTCCCCGGTAATGAAGCTCTTTTATACCGATACTACCGGATTTGATATAACTTGAAACTAAAAATCTGAAGATGTTGCAATTTGATGAGAGTGAAAATCAAGATAAGTTCGATCGCTTAATTATGAGTCATTGTCTAGAACTTGCCCGACGTCCTTTGGGAAAGACTGCCCCTAATCCTTTGGTGGGTTGTGCGATCGCTAAAAATGGCCAAATTATGGGTGAGGGATTTCATCCTGGTGCTGGTCATCCTCATGCCGAAGTTTTTGCTCTGAGAGAGGCGGGGGAAAAAGCTAGAGGAGCTACTGCTTATGTTAGTTTAGAACCATGTAATCATTATGGAAGGACGCCACCTTGTACGGAAGCTTTAATTGCAGCAGGTGTAGCAAGGGTGGTAATTGGAATGATCGATCCTAATCCTCTGGTTGCAGGTAGTGGTGTGGCAAAGTTGCGGGATGCTGGTATTGAAGTGGTGGTGGGAGTATTAGAGGCGGAGTGTCGCCAACTGAATGAAGCTTTTATTCACCGAATGCTTTACCATCGTCCTTTTGGAATTTTGAAATATGCGATGACTCTTGATGGCAAAATTGCTACTACTACAGGTCATAGTGCATGGGTGACTTCTCAGTCAGCGCGGAGTGAAGTGCATCAGTTACGGGTTGCTTGTGATGCTGTGATTATTGGGGGTAATACGGTTCGGCGAGATAATCCTTTTTTGACGAGTCGCAGGGAGCGAGATGATAATCCTTTGCGGGTGGTTATGAGTCGCAGTTTAGATTTGCCTACAGAGGCTAATTTATGGGATGTTGGTGAGGCTAAAACTTTGGTATTTACAGAAATAGATTCTAATCGAGAATTTCAGGAATATTTGAGGCAAAAAGGGGTGGAAGTGATGGAAACTTCGACTTTAACTCCAGGGGTGGTAATGGGTAATTTGTACGATCGCGGATTTCTCTCTGTACTTTGGGAGTGTGGGGGGACTTTAGCTGCGGAGGCGATCGCTGATGGTGCAGTGCAAAAAATTTGGGCTTTTATTGCTCCGAAAATTATTGGTGGGGAAGCAGCACCTTCACCTGTGGGGGATTTAAGATTAACTAAAATGACGGAGGCTTTTAAGTTAGAAAATGTTAGTATGCGTACTGTTGGTTGTGATTATTTATTAGAAGGTTATTTGGAATCAGTAGTCAATAGTCAATAGTCAGTAGTTAGTAGTTGTAGGGGCGATTCGCGTTTGCGGAGCATGACAAACGAAAATCGCCCCTACAGGAGTCGTATGGGAATAGCTTCAATACCATTTCTTAGTTCATAATATCATGTTCGGATAATCACTTACAGCGGTTTTCATTTCAGTAGACCACAGTAGGGACGTTCCATGGAACGTCCCTACTCGGTTTTGGTTGTGACAGTGTGGTTCATCAATTTGAAAAGCGCTGTATAAAAAAATCTTTTCCCTTCTAACCTTTTCTTTCCTTCTGCCTCCTGCCTTCTGCCTTCTGCCTTCTGCCTTCTAAATGCTGACTTTTGACTAAAATTAACCAACAACTTTTAAAAAAATCGATCTTTACCACCGATCCCAAGGAAGTCTGTGTAAGAATGCTTATTAGTTTTGCCCACTTAGTTAAGAATTATAAAGCAACCATAAATTATGGAAGGACTTTATCAATATGCCTGGTTAATTCCAGTATTACCCCTAGTCGGAGCAATGGTAGTTGGCTTAGGGCTAATTTCCTATAGTCAAGCCACCAGTAGTTTGCGACAAAAAGCAGCTATATTTATTCTCTCCCTGATCGGAACTGCAATGGTTCTCTCCTTTGGGTTGCTCTGGAGTCAAATAAATGGCCATGAAACCTATGTCCAAATGTTTGAGTGGGCAGCAGCAGGTGACTTTAGGCTCAGTATGGGCTACACCATAGATCATCTGACTGCCCTAATGTTAGTCATCGTCACCACAGTTGCCTTCTTGGTAATGGTCTACACTGATGGCTACATGGCTCACGACCCTGGATATGTACGCTTTTATGCCTACTTGAGCTTGTTTAGCTCCTCAATGTTAGGTCTAGTAGTCTCTCCAAACCTAGTTCAAGTTTATGTCTTTTGGGAACTGGTAGGTGTCTCTTCCTACCTACTAATTGGTTTCTGGTACGACCGTAAAGCAGCAGCCGATGCTTGTCAAAAAGCTTTTGTTACCAACCGCGTCGGTGACTTTGGTTTGCTACTGGGAATGCTCGGAATTTACTGGGCCACAGGTAGCTTTGAATTTGAAGTCATGGGCGTTCGCTTGGAGCAGCTCGTAGAAACAGGCGCTCTGAGCGTTGGTTTAGCCACCCTTTTCGGTGTCTTAGTTTTCTTAGGACCAGCAGCCAAATCGGCCCAATTCCCACTACACGTTTGGTTGCCAGACGCAATGGAAGGCCCGACGCCAATTTCAGCCCTAATCCATGCAGCAACAATGGTAGCTGCTGGCGTCTTCCTGATTGCCAGGATGTACCCAGTATTTGAACATCTGCCAGTGGTAATGAATATTATCGCCTGGACAGGAGGCTTTACAGCTTTTCTGGGGGCAACGATCGCTATTACTCAAAACGACATTAAAAAAGGTTTGGCTTATTCAACCATTTCCCAGTTGGGTTACATGGTAATGGCAATGGGTGTTGGTGCTTATAGCGCCGGACTATTTCACCTAATGACTCATGCTTATTTCAAAGCCATGCTGTTCTTGTGTTCTGGTTCAGTAATTCATGGTATGGAGGCGGTGGTTGGCCATAACCCAATTATCGCTCAGGATATGCGGTTAATGGGCGGACTGCGGAAATATATGCCTATTACCTCTACTTGTTTTTTAATTGGTACTCTGGCAATTTGCGGTATTCCTCCTTTTGCTGGTTTTTGGTCAAAGGACGAAATTCTTGGCAGTGCATTTGGAGCTAACCCCGCTTTGTGGTTTATCGGTTGGGCGACTGCTGGTATGACTGCTTTTTATATGTTCCGGATGTATTTCTCAACTTTTGAGGGTGAGTTCCGGGGTAACGACAACGAAATTAAACAGCAATTATTAGCTGCAGCTGGAACTGCAACTGCTACTCCTGCTGTAGCTTTTGGTCCTGGTGCAATGGACCCGCAGGAACTAGAGCATGGCCATGATGACCATAGCCACGATGACCATAGCCACGATGACCATCATCATAGTCATTCTCCCCATGAGTCTCCTATAACCATGACTTTACCATTGATGACTTTGGCAATTCCTTCGATGATTATTGGTTTATTGGGAACGCCTTTTGCTAATTATTTTGAACAATTTATTTATGCCCCTGGGGAATCTTTGGCAGAGGTATTAGAGGGGTTAGCAGAGTTTGATTTGACAGAATTTTTAATTATGGCAGGTAACTCTGTGGGTATTGCTTTGATTGGTATTACCTTTGCTTCGCTGATGTACTTGAGCCGTAAAATTGACCCTGGTGCGATCGCGGAAAAAATCAAACCTCTCTACAACTTTTCTCTAAACAAGTGGTATCTAGATGACATCAATGACAAACTATTTGTTCAAGGTAGTCGTCGTCTAGCACGCCAAGTTTTGGAAGTAGATTACAAAGTAGTTGATGGAGCTGTTAACTTAACAGGTTTTATTACTTTGTTGAGCGGGGAAGGTTTGAAATATTTAGAGAATGGTCGCGCTCAGTTCTATGCCCTAATTGTATTTGTGGCAGTTTTAGGCTTCGTTGTTTTCTCTGGAGTTTAGTTCAGTTATCAGTTATCAGTTATCAGTTATCAGACGTTCTTTTAGTGGTATTTAGTAGCGTTGGTACAATTCAATATCGTAGGGGTTTGGTCTCCAAACCCATACCCTACGAATGAGTTTTTGCCAATACTCCAAAGTAAACGAATTTGATATAACTTCTGACTGATAGCTGATTATAACAAACTAAGATAATCAAACTAAATTCAAAAGGAATAGGAACAAAAGAAGTCATACTAAAGTTTTCCTCATTACTAAATAATTAATAATTAATACAGCAATTCCCAAAGTTACGAGATACATTGACGATCCCCCTAAATCCCCCTTAAAAAGGGGGACTTTAAAGGCTCCCCCCTTTTTAAGGGGGGCAGGGGGGGATCTAAAACTGTACTTCATACATTAAAGAACTGCTATAGCGTTTTTCAGTCTGGTGAGATACATTTACGATCCCCCTAAATCCCCCTTAAAAAGGGGGACTTTAAAGGCTCCCCCCTTTTCTAAGAGGGACTTTAAAGACTCCCCCCTTTTTAAGGGGGGCAGGGTGGGATCTAAAACTGTACCTCATACATTAAAGAACTGCTGTAATTAATAATTAATAATTAAATAATTCAGGTTAAAATTCTCCCTTTGCAATTAATAATTAATAATCAATAATTGAAGAGTTTGCGGAGCAAAATAGCAGTCGCCAACATGAAAATTGTTAATTATTCAGGAGAGGTAATTATTAATTATTAATTGTTAATTGTTAATTGTTAATTGCTGAATGCTCATAACTTTACAAAATTTTCAAAGCGAGAATTAAATACCTATGGCTGATTTTCCTTGGCTAACTACAATTATCCTATTTCCAGTAGTTGCCTCTTTGCTAATTCCAATCATTCCGGATAAAGATGGCAAAACGGTGCGGTGGTACGCCCTAATTATTGGATTAATTGATTTTACCATGATCACTACTGCTTTCTGCACAGGTTACGACACTAATAATCCTGAACTCCAACTGGTAGAAAGTTACGCTTGGGTACCGCCGCTAGACTTAAATTGGTCAGTGGGAGCAGATGGTTTATCCATGCCATTGATTATTCTGACTGGCTTTATCACCACCCTAGCAATAATGGCAGCGTGGCCTGTAACTTTTAAGCCAAAGCTATTTTATTTCTTGATGTTAGTAATGTACGGTGGTCAAATTGCTGTATTTGCCGTACAGGATATGTTGCTATTTTTCCTAGTTTGGGAATTGGAATTAGTACCTGTTTATCTAATTCTGTCAATCTGGGGTGGAAAACGGCGGTTGTATGCAGCAACTAAGTTTATCCTCTATACAGCAGGTGGCTCCCTGTTTATTTTGGTGGCAGCTTTAACAATGGCGTTTTATGGCGATACTGTTACCTTTGATATGCGGGCGATCGCTCTCAAAGATTACGCTTTTAATGTGCAACTGTTATTGTATGGAGCATTTTTGATTGCTTATGCTGTGAAGTTACCAATTTTCCCATTACACACTTGGTTGCCAGATGCTCACGGGGAAGCAACAGCACCCGCTCATATGTTACTGGCAGGAATTCTGCTGAAAATGGGTGGTTATGCTTTACTGCGGATGAATGCCGGAATGTTGCCGGATGCTCATGCGGTGTTTGCTCCGGCGTTGGTAATTTTGGGAGTTATCAATATTGTTTATGCTGCTTTGACGTCATTTGCTCAACGAAATTTGAAGCGGAAAATTGCCTATTCTTCGATTTCTCACATGGGGTTTGTGTTGATTGGTATAGCTTCGTTTACCGAAATTGGTCTGAGTGGAGCTGTACTGCAAATGATTTCCCACGGTTTAATTGGAGCGAGTTTGTTCTTTTTAGTGGGAGCTACTTATGACCGTACCCATACTTTAATATTAGATGAAATGGGTGGTGTCGGTCAGAAAATGAAGAAAGTGTTCGCTATGTGGACAACTTGTTCGATGGCATCTTTGGCGTTACCGGGAATGAGTGGTTTTGTAGCTGAGGTGATGATATTTATTGGTTTTGCTACCAGTGATGCTTATAACCCAACTTTCAAAGTATTGGTGATTTTCTTGGCAGCAGTGGGAGTAATTTTGACTCCAATTTATCTATTGTCAATGTTGCGGGAGATTTTGTACGGCCCTGAGAATAAGGAGTTAGTAGAACACGAAGTTCTCAAGGATGCGGAACCCCGCGAGGTGTTTATTATTGGTTGTTTGTTAGTGCCAATTATTGGGATAGGTTTGTATCCTAAGATTGTGACTCAGATTTATGATGCGACAACTGTGCAGTTAACGGCGCGGTTACGAGATTCAGTGCCGATGTTGATGGAGTCTGAGAAAGTGGCGTTAACAGATGGAACTGAGTCGCCGATGCGTGCGCCTGCAATTAAGTAGTGTTGCAGTTGTTTTTGATGAAGCGTAGGTCGGATTGAGGAACGTTTAGCTAACGCACAACTTTCCTGACGGAATGCTCCGCAAACGTTAACGCTACGCGACATGAAAAGCGCAGCTTATCCGAAGGATAAATCCCACAATAGGCATAGATTGGATTGAGGAAGTTCTATCTTCGGAGCTGATCCGCAGGATAAACCCAACAAAAGTAAGGTTTTGTTGGGTTTCACTTCGTTCAACAAGGGCCTACATTTGTATTGCCATTGTCGAAAGGCAGAGGTACTGATAACTGATAACTGATAATTGATAACTGAAATGACTGATGGCTCAAATCTCTATATCTCTATCCGACGATCTGCTGGCATACATTGAAGGCAAAGTCGAAAACCCCAGTGCTTTAATAGAATCTCTTTTACAAAAATGGCAACAACAGCAAGAAAAACAAGCCTTAGCTGAAGCTTGCAAAATGGTTGACGAACTTAATTTAGGTTGGGACGAAGAATGGCAGACTCAAGCAATTACGGACTGGGAAGCATCTGGATTGCCAGATTCGATCCCTCAATAAGAACAGAAATACGCAAAACTCGTCCTGCTTTGGTTATTTCTGGTACAGCTTTTAATATACCCTGTAATAACTGTTATGCCTTTTACCTCAGCTAAAGTAGGGAAAGAAGCTATTTCTCCTGCTGTCGTATACGTACCAGCATCCACGAAAAACGGTTTAGCGACAGATAGTTTATTGGTGTGTGTTGACTTGATGACATTTGACAAATCTAGATTAGTCGAACAAGTAGGCGAACTGGAAACCGAACTACTAAAGCAAGATCAGGCAATTGTGAAACGATATCTTGATTTATAGAACCCACTTGGAATATTTTTCAACAGTGGCGATCGCCTTTCATTAAGTAGTATTGCTCGTAGGGGTTTGGTCTCCAAACCCCCCAACCAAACAACGTCCCTACAAATTTTTGGTCTGGTACAAAACGAAAATTATCCACGTTTAACGACGGTTTATCCAATTGATTAATGGAGGTAAAACATAGTGAATGAAATAAAACTACATGATACTGTAGCTTTAACAGAAAATATGAAAATTACACAATTTATGACCGATAGAGAAGTAATATTACCTAGAGGTCAAGTAGGAACTGTGGTAGAAATTTACGATCAAGGAAAAGCTTTTGAGGTAGAATTTGCTAATAAAAATGGGCAAACTTACGCATTGATATCCATTGAACTTGAAAAACTAATGTTGCTCTATACAGACTGTTCCAATCTAATCCAGAGATAAAATTAGTATAATTGATAACTGAAATGACAGTAACCATACCTATTAACAAAATTGAGCTTAACCCTGGTAGTCTAATTATCCTAAATGACTTAACTTGGGAGCAGTTTGAAGCATTTCTAGAAGAAAGAGAAGCTAACGGAATCAAGACACGAATCGCTTATATTCAAGGAACTTTAACCATCATGTCTCCTCTTCCCGCTCACGAACGACCGCACCGAATTATTAGTGATATTGTGAAAGTATTGCTGGATAGTCAAGAACGAGACTGGGAAGATTTCGGTTCAACAACCTTTAGGAAAAGAGCTAAAAAAGTCGGTCTAGAACCTGATACTTGTTTTTATATCCAAAACGCTCAAAAAATGCGCTCTCGAATGAGGATAGATATGAATGTAGATCCACCTCCTGATTTAGCTATTGAGGTAGATGTCACATCCAAAACTACTCTTGATGCTTATGAAGCTTTAGCAGTTCCGGAATTATGGATTTATACTGAAGAAAAATTCACGATTCAGGTTTTTACCGATGGATTATATGTAGAATCATCTATCAGTCGTACTTTTCCCAATTTACCTATTTTAGAATTAATTCCTAATTTAGTCAACCAGGCATTAACGATAGGTAGCAGTAAAATGCTAAGAGAGTTGAGGAAGAAAATGAGTTAAAGTCCAGAGGTAATTATCAATTATCAATTATCCATTAGACTTCTCCAGAAAAGAGGGAACAGGGAACAGGGAACAGGGAACAGGAAGAAGTTATTGATAATTTATGGATAAGAATTGATTTTATTTTGGATTTTTGGAGATGTCTATTAATCAATCCTCTCTATAGCAATTTGCACCTCACTCCGTTTCAAATCTTCCGGTGTCATTGGCGAATTATACAACAACCGTCTTGGGGAACTCACAACTTCATATTCTGGGTGCTGCGCCAACCAATCTTTCAATTTTTGCAAATTTTGTTCATAGCTCTCCCAACTATAAGCACCCTGCACTCCAATACTCACAACTGTCATTGGCAAAGTATCTCTCACCATTACCTGAGAATCAATTTTTTGGGGAGTCATATTTGGGGTGGAATATAGAAAAGATACTTCTGTTTGTTCGCCTTCCCTGACATAACGAGCTTCTACAGGTGTTGTCATAGCAATTTCATTAGTGCTGATATGTTGATAAAGTGGATCGAAAGCGACTCTGGTTGCCATCCGGGAATCACCTGTATGGGTGTAAGTGACGCCACGGTATTGAGGATATTGTTTAATCTCGATAACATTTACTTCAGTAGGTTGAGGAAAACCTTGGGGTAAAGATGCTGACATAATTTTTTGGATGATTTGTTTAAGAGGATATTTTTAGAACTAGACTACTATTGAATGATTAGATTTTGTTTGTATTTCCTAGTCAAATTTTGTCTTCCCATTGTCGAAATTAGATAAAATGAAATTACGAAATGGAGAATAAGTAAAAAAAGAGCAAATAAATGAAAAATTAGTAACATATATTTTAGCAGAAAATCATAAAGATGGCAAACATAAAGCTCGTTTATTTAGATCGAAACTAGGGATTACTAAGGAGAATTATTATGTCAGACCATCAAACCAGTGGTATGATTAACTCAATGCTAGGTCGCCTCTATTTAAAAAACGAGGTTTTTCAGTCATTAGACTTGGAAGCTCAACAATCTATTGTTCAAGATATTTTGGAAGAATCCTATAATCTAGAGGAAATAAAATCGGATAACGAAGTCGAAGAAGATTAACATTTATTTCCAGCAAAATTGTAGTAAACTGTTTCAGATAAAATGATACAATGGGCAATCTACTAGAAAATGAAAAAGCCAAAAAAAGTAGATATTAGCAGTAAACGTCTAATTGGAATCGATCCAACTCGTTGGGTAGAATGGGTAAGTGAAATTCCCAATGTTACTGTCAAAGAAATTATTTCTTCAGACTTCCAATGGTTAAGTCATTTCAGTTATCAGTTATCAGTTATCAGTTATCAGTACCTCTAACGTAATTATTAATTATTAATTGTTAATTATTAATTGTTGAATGCCTTTTGTTCCTATTATGAAAGGAGGAGAAGAAGAAGTTACTGTGAGAAAAGCATTGCAACTTTTACGAGAGGATGGGGAGCTTTTAGAATTTGAAAATTTACTAGCATTTTTTGCTACATTTGCATTAAAGACTAAAATAATACAACAAATAATGAGGTGGGATATGGCTGTATTAGAACAATCTCCTTGGTATCAACAGATATTACAAGAGGGAGAACAAAGAGGAATACAAATTGGTGAACAAAGAGGAATACAAATTGGTGAACAACGAGGAATACAAATTGGTGAACAAAGAGGGGAGCAAAAAGGAATACTCTCTGGAATAGAACTAGGATTAGAATTAAAATTTGGTTCGTCAGGAAAAGAGATATTTTCAGAGATTAATACTATTGAAAATATTCAGGTTTTAGAAACAATTTTGGCTTCTATCAAAACTGTAGAGACTATTGATCAATTACGGCAAGTTTATCAGTCGGATTCTTAAACAAAATATTTAAAACTTATGCAGGCAAACCCAGAAACCGGGTTTCTCCTAGATGTTTATTGTTAAAAATAATGATTGACCTTAGAAACCCGGTTTCTTTGCGTAGAACTTACACAAAAAATGAAATTATGCACTATTTGTAGTAGCGTGTTTAGCTTGAAAATATGGGTTGAAAAAACCTAACCCCCTTCCTATCCCCCCTTTCAAAGGGGGGATAGGAAGGGGGAGCTTATCTCCTTTACAGGGGTAGGTTTTGAACAAAGGAGCGAGCGATCGCTTTGATTCAGTTAAAAATCCTCAAAAAAGTGTACTTTTGTATACAAAACAATACCTATAAACTCCCCCCTCCTCCCCCTCTTCCCTCTCTTCCCTCTCCTCCCTCTCTTCCCTCTCCTCCCCCTCTTCCCCCTCTTCCCCCTCTCCCCACACTTCTTTTAGATCGACGGTAAAAAACCTACCCCTGTGAAAGGAGGGAAGGGGGAGCTTATCTCCCCTCTCTTTGCAGGAGAGGGGGAGGGGCAGGGGGGAGAGGTCTTCATTGTTCTTCTTCACTGTGGTATTTAATGTTTTGGGCGATCGGAAATTCTATTGGTGACTCGGCGACTATTCGCAGGTTGATATCAACTACAATTTGATTTTTATTTAACGCCACATTTGCTTTTTTAATTAAAAGTTTAGCTGATAAATAATCATCTGATTCTGGTTCCAGAGGCAACTGAGATTTATAACCTGCTTCTTCCAACCATTCACAAATATTTCTCCAGTTTTGAATTTTGTCTTCTTGTTTACCTACCAGAATTCTGACGTATTGGTACAGGGTATTACACAAGGCAACCTCAACTCCATTGGCATTTTTATGGAGTTTTTCGGCAATTTCTCCAGGACTATAGCCAGATAAAAGACCCCGCAAATGTAGCTTTTCAGTGGGTGTTAGATGGCGGCCTTTAGCAGAGGCCATGTCGGCATAGAGGGTTTTCAAGTCCCAATATTCGGCTGCTTCAGAGAATGGTTGGTCTTGAGCTGGCACGGTTGGAAGTCCTCCTGTTGGAAGTTTGCTAATTAGATTATAACAAGATTGCTAATGTTTGTTAGTTGTTTGGGGTGGGTTGCTGAATTAGGATTACTGGGAGCAGTTATTGGTAAAAATAACTTTACTCATAATTAGTAATTGGGAAGTAAATATGGCATTTGTTGATAGAGTTTTTGAGTTTTTCAATAGTGGGACAGGATCGATTGAGACCGGATCTTATGGTGGAACAACAAGCAGCGCTCCTGTACCTATCCCTACCGATGTCGTCTTGTTTGGTAATGCTCAAGCTTTTGTATCCCTGCCAACAGATTCATTCATAACCGTTGGTTTTGCTGACAAAACTATTGTTGACGGTCCTGGAAACGACATTATTATTAACGAATTCGTCGGTAGTGGTGAATTTGCGAATGTTTTCGTCAGTTCTGACTTGGAGAATTTTAGCTTTCTAGGAACCGCTGCAAGTGGCACTTCTAGCACTTTCGATTTGTCAAGCATTGGATTTACTCAACCTGTAAGAGGCATCCAAATTGTCGGGTTAGATAATTTTAGTACCAGCTCTGTAAGTGGTAGTTCGCGAGGTTTCGATTTACTAAACGTAGAAGTACCAGACTCCAGCCTCCGAGACATTATCACAACCATCAACGGCAACAACAGAAACAACACACTCAACGGCACTGGTGGCAACGAAACAATTAACGGCAGAAACGGCAACGACCTACTAAACGGGCGCGGTGGCAACGATAACTTAATCGGAGGCAGCGGTAACGATCGCCTCAGAGGTGGTAATGGTAGAGACACTCTTAATGGTGGCAGTGGTAGAGATACCCTAGAGGGTGGCGCTGACAACGATAACTTAATCGGAGGTCGCGGTAATGATCGCCTTTTAGGCGGTAATGGTAGAGACACTATTAATGGTGGCAATGGAAACGACCGCTTTGAAGGCGGCGCTGGCAACGATATTTTCACAGGTGGTAGTGGCAGAGACAAATTCATCTACAACACCAACAGATTGTATCGTTCCAGAGACATCGGTACAGACAGAATTACCGACTTTACACCAGGCGTAGATGATATTATCCTCGACAAAGATACCTTTCTCACCTTGCACAGTCGTGCTGGCAATGGTTTTAGCATCAACCGGGAATTTGATATTGTGGATAACATAACTGCTGCTAGGAGTTCAGTAGCAGATATCGTTTACGATCGCTCCACCGGAGATTTATATTACAATCCCAATAGTGTCTTCCCTGGTTTTGGAGGTGGTGGCAAATTTGCAACTTTAGAAGGAACGCCGAATATTACCGAGTCAGATTTTGTCTTACAGTAGACCTCTCCCCTAACCCCTCTCCTGCGAGGAGAGGGGAAGTTATCTCCCCCCTTCGCTCCTCCCCCCTTTCAAAGGGGGCAAGGGGGGATAGTTGTGGGGTCGGGGGGTTAGGTTTTTTCACCCACATTTTCAAACTAGACACCCTACTACTGGATTTTTAGCGATCGCTGCTAACAATCAAACAGGACTTACGCAAACTCGTAAATGATACGCTATCAGTAGAGGGCAAATGCCATCTGTAGAGGGCAAATGCCATTTGCCCCTACAAGATACGGCGCTTCTGCATAAGTCCTGTCAAACTTTATTTGACATTTCTAATTCTGCCATTAACTTCGGCCAAATTATTAGGAAAAATCCCATCCAAGTCAAGATAGGGATGGAAACAATAACTGTTAACCAAACCATTCTAAAAATCAACCAACTACCACTAATAATAGTAATTCCTGTCAAAAGTATTGACCAAGGTTGACACCACCAAGGTTTGTAATTCCACGGATTAAATTTTTCTGTTTCAACTGAGTTGTTCATAATAAAAAATATGTGAGCAAAATAGTAACAGGACTTACGCAGAACTGCTATATATAGTAAGGGCGAATGCCATTCGCCCCTACAGGTGGTGTATGATTTCGTATTTTGCGTAAGTCCTGAGTAAATAAAACTGTAACACAACTATCTTGACTGTCGTTATTAATTATTAATTATTAATTATTAATTATTTTTCGGGTTCCTTCTCGAAACGCTTTTACAGCAGCAAGAGGATTGGGGTTCTGAATAGATTCGGTTAATAACTTAATGTCTAATTCTGGTAAAACTTTACTTCGATTAATTGCCTCATAACCAAAGGTTGCAGTGCATTGCTCCATATCTTGTCGCAGATGGTAAATAGCAAGGCGTTCTTCAAACCAAAACCAAACTTCTTGTATTCCTAATCTTTGGTAAAGAGCTAACCGATTAATTCCACCAGACGTAACAACTACTTCAACTGCCAAGTCGGGAAATTCTTTATCTGTGCCAATACAATAACTCTCGTCTGGTTCTCCTCCCACTTCCTGTTCAGATTTACGAAAAGTTGTGGAACCTGTGGGAAAGTATTCTATGTTGGTTTCCAGAAAATAAATTTCTAACAAAGTTCCAATTCGGGTTTTTCTACTTTCATGGCGACGACTAGGGGACAAAATCTCTACCACTCTATCTAAATAACTGATACGGTAGGAGGATTTTTCCCCTCTTTCTGATAATAATATTTCGTATTGCGACCAACTTACCGGACTAATACTATGGTTTTCTTCGGGGTCTTCAATCTGGAGATGTTCAGATAAATCATTTAAGAGAATCATGGATAATTAATAATGAATAATTAATAATGAATAATTAATAATTCAGGACTTACGCAGAGCTACTAAATGTAGATTCTATGCGTAAGTGCTGTAATTAATAATATAAGGAATTAGCAAGACCACTACCTAAATAGTAAGGAATATTCAAATTATCTAAGATTTCACCAAGGGTTACAGCCAAATCTATTTCAGAAACAATCATAAAATCTGTCTCAAGTAATTTATTGATTGAGCAATATTTTTCTCCTAATTTTAACTTGATGTACTCTATTTTGAATTGTTTATTAGTTAAATTATCATGTTGCTATTTAAATAAATTCCACCAGATTTGTTGTGACTGAATAGATGCTCTATGATATTGCATGAGTCTGGTTTCTATAGGCATTTTACCTATCAGTTCAAACCAAATTTTTTCAGCTTCTATTGTTGTATCTGCTGCTTGAGTTTTGTACATTATTTCAAGGAAAAAGGAAGAAGGAAAAGTAGATGAATCTATAAATAATACAGTCGCTCCAGAGTCTCGTCAACATCCTATACAAAGGGTGCGTTAATGAAATGTAACGCACCCTACTGGACTGTTTCAGCTAAAACTGTGCAATAGATTTTCTCCCTTGTCTCCCTTGTCTCCCTTGTCTTCCTTGTCTTCCTTGTCTAGACACAACCAAAAAGTAATGCACCATTTAAGATGAAACAATCCACTACTGGATTCTTAATCCGTACATCCGTGCCATAATCCGTGTGAGCTATTGTTGGGTTTCGTCCCTCAACCCAACCTACGCTTATTCCCTATTAGAAGAATTTAACCATTTAGTAATTTGTTTAATTATGCCACTAAGAATAGCACCTCCCATCAAAATTCCAATAGCTGGAGTAAAGACTGGTTCCCATAATCTATGCCAAAGATCGAGACCTAAAGACACTCCAGAATAACGGCCAATAACAGCGATCGCGAACCAGGCAAAACCAATTATTACTAGAAATACATCTACTACTAAAAATGTATCTAACCAGTTGATTAATTTGTCTTTCATTGTTAGTAATTCCTCACTCATAAGTATTGTAATTTATTATAAAATATAGCAATCCTAAATATAAATAGCTTGTAATATTCTATCATAGGGATTTGGTTTTAAAATCGAATTTTGGCTTGGGTTTGGAGACCAAACCCCTACAGTTTTTTTCACAAATCATTTAGGATTAGTATAATACCATTTCTAGATAGTAATGCTATATCTAGTTGTTATATCCTCATCTCCCCACCCCTCCCACACTTCCCACACCTCCCACACTCTCCATCTTAACTTGTAGGTATAAAAATAGTAACAGTTGTTTGCTCTTCAGGAATACTTTCGATAATTAATTTACCATTGTGTAATTCAGTCATCCGTTTAGCAATAACTAAACCTAAACCTGAACCTTGTTGCTCATATATGCGGCGATTAAATTGTTTATAAGCTCCCACGTTAGAAATTTCATTAATACTCATTCCTGTACCACGATCTATAAAATCAACAGCAAAAATATTATTAACTAATCTACCTATTACCTCCACTTTTGTATCTGGAATAGAAAATTTAAAAGCATTGTCTAACAACTCATCTATGATTTTCCTAAAGTTAGGTTCAGAAATTTTTAAGTTAGCATTATCCGATGTTACATCTAAATCTTTTAAGCGATTAAATTTTTTTGCTTTTTCAAGAGCAACCTCTTTAATTATTGACTTAGGATTACTCAGCTCGCCTGCTTTAAATAATTGTAATCTATCTCTATCTCGTGATAATAACTCTAAATCTGTATAGAGTAAAAAATTTTGAATTAGTCGATATAAACGGTGAGCAGAAAAATTAATATTTTCTAGCATGGTGAAAATTTCATCCTCTTCCAAATCTGGAAAATCTTCAATTATCAACTGTGAATAACCAATAATTCCATTGAGGGGAGTCCGTAGTTCGTGAGGTAGAGATAAAGTGATACTACTTCTTAAATCATCTAATTGTTCTTGAGTTTTTCTTTCAATAACTCTTTGTTTATCTAACCTAGTATTAATAGCTTTCATTAGTTCATTTCTAGTAAAAGGTTTGGTCAAATAATCATCTGCTCCTAATTCCATTCCTTCTCTTAAATCAGCTTTTGTGGATTTAGCAGTCAAAAAAATAAATGGAATTGCTTCTGTTGCTAAATTTTTCCGTAATGATTTTAAGACACCATATCCATCAACTTCCGGCATCATCACATCACAAAGAATTAAATCGGGAACTTCTTGTTGAGCCTTTTCTATTCCTACTCTGCCATTTTTTGCTCCTATTACCACAAAATCTTCTGCTTCTAAAATATCTGTAATGATTGTCAAAATTGGTTTCTCATCTTCAATCACTAGAATTTTTTTCATCTATATTTTCCTTTTCTAAATTCAATGGTAATATGACAGTAAATGTGCTTCCTACCCCGACTTCACTTTCTACAAAAATATGACCTTGATGTAAATCTACAAAGTTTTTCACAACAGTAAGTCCTAATCCTGTACCAGAAATATTAGCAGCATTTTCAGCGCGGTAGAAAGAATTAAATAGATATTTTTGTTCTGCTTCTGGAATACCAATACCTTCATCTTGGACTTGAAAAATTACATAGTTATTCAAGTAAGAAAGTTTGAGGTAAACCTGACTACCTTCGGGCGAATATTTGATTGCATTCCAAAGTAAATTATGCAGAATATGTTGCAACAACTTTTCATCTATAAAAACTACTTCAGGTATTTTTCCTATAGACTGATTTTGTGCTACTAAAAGAGAATCATTTTGCTGATAATTTTGCTGGTTTAAATCTAGCTCTAATATTTGATTTAAAACACTTGTATCTGTAGATTTTTTGGCGATTAATTGTTTAGCTTCTTGAACGACAAAATCAAGGGAATATTCACTACCAATATTGAGTTTAATATCTTCTATAATATCTCGACAAAACTTTTCTAAATCTAATGGTTCTGGGCTAAAATCAAAATTACCTGATTCCGTCTTGCCAATAACTAATATGTCATTAACTAACCCTGTCATGTGTTGAACTGTAGCTTGAATACGATGTAGATAAGTCAGTTTTTTTTCTTCATTCCATTTATTACCGTAGTGTTCCAATGCTTCTGCGGAAGCTAATATAGTAGTTAGAGGAGTCCGAAATTCATGGGATGCCATAGAAATAAACTGAGACTTAAGTTGATTTAGCTCTTTTTCTATTTCCAATGCTTTCTTCATTTCTGCTTCTGCCCACTTACGCTCTGTAATATCTTCAATATCACCTTCATAAGCAATTAGGTTACCTTGTGGATCGCGTACTGCTCTTGCATTTTCAGAAATCCAGACAATACTGCCATCAGCACGATAAGCTTGAGACTCAAATTTTAATACTGTTCCATCCCTATCGATCGACTCTAAAAATTCATCTCGACGACTAGGGTTAACATAAATTTGCTTGCCAATATCATTAACGTTTGCCATCAGTTGCCCTGGTGAGTCGTAACCAAATATCTTGGCTAAAGTAGGATTAGCATACACATAGCGTCCATCTGGTGTAGACCGAAAAATACCTTCAACCGAGTTCTCCAGAATGCTGCGATAGCTAGCTTCAGTTGAATGTAATTTTTGATATGCTGCTTCTAGTTGTAATTTGGTATTAAACTCAGTTTTTTGCAAAGACTCATATAAATATACTGAGAGGTCGCATATTAAACATACCCAGAATATGCGAAAGAACATCTTAACAAAATCCCAATCAAAAGATGTTACATCATAACCAAGAATTTGATTCACGCTAAAATAGTAACCTAAAATAGTGATTTGGGATACTAGGTGCAGAAACCATCTGACGGGAATTAAAGTTGCCTGACTAGAGAAAGTAAATATCCAGACAAAAAACTCAGGATTAACATTTCCTCTAATTGTATCTGAAATTTGCTGAATCATCGTCACGGCCCAAGAAAAGGTCAGAAAGATTAGACCTAAATGACGACGACCCCAAGAAGTTCGCAACAGAAAGATACAACCAAGTACAATTAAATGTACTAAAATTATGGGAATTACCCATTCTTCTAAACTATAAGATTTACCCTGTATTAAGTAGATTAGATTGAGTATAGTTCTACTTAAAAAGAAGAAAAAAGCTAACCACAATGCTAAATTGAGCCGAGCAATTAAAAAACGATGTTGCCACTGTGGATAGGAGAGATTTGTTAAGTGTGTAGAATTGCCAGAGGTAGGGTTAGCACTATCCAAATAGGCGAGTATTTGCCTAAGTGGGGATAGTCTCTGTAATTTTTTGAGCCATCCATTTAACATCGCTAGTGAAATTGAAACATTAGTTAGATCGAACTTTCTAGATCAGGATACCACTATTCAAGACTCAGGAGGTGCTAGAAGGCAATACAGGAAAAATTGCAAAATATAGCGCTAGGGAATAGGGAACAGGGAACAGGAAACAGCAGAATATCAAAGGGTTTTCCTACGGAATGCTGCGCAAACAGGATTTATAACTGTCTTAACCTTTGCTTCGACTGCTATACTCCCTATATCCAAATCTCCCCGCTCGTGACAAGAGTCCTAAAGTCTATTAGACATAGGCGTGAAAATTAAAAATAGAATCAATTCTTATCCAGAAATTATCAATTACTTCTCCCTTCTCCCTGTTCCCTGTTCCCTGTTCCCTGTTCCCTCTTTTCCGGAGATGTCTATTGATTACTTGCAGATAAATTACTCTAAAATGATATTATTAATTTTTGCTGTATATTTGTTATATTTATACCTAAACGTTTAGTCACACTATGGTCAGTTATACCTTGCCTCAAAATCCAGATACAATCATAACTGTTAGGGGCAAAGATTCAGAAAGGGCCCGTCAGAAAGCTATGGATAAGCTTGTGGAAATGATGGACTCTGGTGATATACCAACAGAATTAGAAAATGGATTTAGTCCGGAGCAGTTTATTGAGGTCAAAGAATCAAAAGAATCAAAAGAGATTACTTCTGAGGAGGAAGATGCTGTTGCTCAAGCAGTACAAATACTTAGCGATTTTGCTGCACTTAAGATGAAGGTTGTAGAATCTAGAGAAGAGGCATTAAAGATTCGTTCTGCAATTGAGGTGCTATTTACAGATGAACCTGTAACAGTTGAGGAAATTACTAATCTTAAAGATGGCTTTAAGATACTGAAAACTTTTGCTGTAGCTAATTTACGCTATAGAGAAGCAAGAGAGCAAGCACAAGAAGCTCGTGTTATCCTTGATGAAGCACTCACAGAATCAGAATTAAAGGGGTCTTCTAAATCAGCTAAGTAGCTCTCAAATAGATTTTGATTTCCAATTCAATTGATTAGGTGTCTCTATTTGTACAGAATCTACTACGAGATTAGTCTACTTATAGATTTAGTAATTCAAAAGACATCTCCATAAAAGAGGGAAGAGGGAACACTTAACTGGGAACAGGGGGGGAGTAATTGATAATTTATCAATAAGAATTGATTTAATTTTTGATTATCGGAGATGTCTAAAGTATTATTAATTATTAATTAATAATGTCGCCGACATGAAAAACTTTGCGGAGTATGCCAAACGAAAAGTTTCCCGTAGGGTGGCATGGATGGGTTACCGGCGCCATATCCAATCTCCCCTCAAGAAATAAATTTTTTTCTTTGATCCTCTTACCTCTCCCTAAAAGCTATGCTTTATAAACATCTTTCTCTTTTCATAAAACTTGACAACATAGAGGAGTTATGTTTAAGTCTTGAATCGGCTTTTTCAGGAGAAAAGAGTATTTTTCAATACACTCTTTTATGAATGTAGACAGAATTCTTCCTCCCCATCCTCCCCATCCTCCCCCTCCTCCCCCTCCTCCCCATCCTCCCCATCCTCCCCATCCTCCCCATCCTCCCACAAGGGTTTCAAGAGTTCCTTATCAGGGATAGCCCTAAAAGGGAGAGGTAATTG
Organism: Okeania sp. SIO3I5; assembly: GCF_010672085.1. GTDB lineage: Bacteria > Cyanobacteriota > Cyanobacteriia > Cyanobacteriales > Microcoleaceae > Trichodesmium. The sequence goes on along the minus strand of NZ_JAAHHT010000016.1, from coordinate 25,552 downwards.
TTAATTTTTAATTGTTAATTGCTGAATTATCATCAGTAATATCACTTAGGGGGATGTAATAATGGTTTCCTGTAATTAATTTATAAAGTTCCTCAATCATCACCCTAGTAAGACACTATTATGAAACTTTGGTTAGGGAAGATAACAGAGAGAGTTCCTAATCATTTGATAAGCTTTTCACTTTGATATTTACTACTTATCAAAAAGTAGATTTTCATCTATACCTCTACTTGAATAGTTGAATTAATAACAATTTTGAGATGTAGAAATATTTCAGTGCTGAATCAAAAAATCTCATGGACTACTCACACTTAGCACTATAATTTAGTGTTCTATACAACAAAATTGTGATCTGAATCATTAAAAAAACTGAAATATCTCACATAATTATCAAGATGAAAGTCACTGAGGCTTACTTAATAATAATTGATACTGGGTATCATAATAATCAAATAATAACTATTTGAAATTTTTTAAGATACTACTGGAGAAAACTTTTAATCATGTCCGCAAAAGAAGCTCAATTAATCAAATTCTTAAAGTGGGAGTTGTCCATATCTGATTCTGCGATCGCTACTGCTTTACGACATCAAGAAGAAGACTCTAATCAATTACCGATGGTACTTTGGCAATACGGTCTCGTAACATTGAAGCAATTGGACCAAANTTTTCATGCCTGTTCCCTGTTCCCTGTTCCCTACTTAATATTTGTTTATAGATATTTTCAATATAGCTAAGAAAGAGTTAGCTCTTGACAATTACTGATGATGAATCTAAGACTAGGAAATGTTTTTCATGCCTGTTCCCTGTTCCCTGTTCCCTGTTCCCTGTTCCCTGCTATATTCTGATTTTTGATAAACTTTTTAATAAATTACTTAACCTAAGAAAAGTCTGTGAAATACTTCTTTTTATCAGAGGGATGGGCAATAGGTCAAATCTGGACAGTAGGTGGCATCTGGAATGAAACTGCCTGGAGACGGGCACCCGATATCAAAAAAATGTCAATCTCTCTGTGGGATAAAGATAAAAATGAACAAATGTGGCTCCACCAAGTTGAAGATGCTGTATTAATGTTAGAGATTTATCCCACTATTGAAGCTCAAAAGTATACTTCTAATCAAAATATTGGCAACGTTGTATTAACTCGCTTGATTGATGCTGAACAAGTCTTAGAATATCTTTCCAATACCTCAGCCATTTGTCAAACTAACCAAATTTAATTCAAAATTCAAAATTCAAAATTCAATTCATTTTAACTACAGTAGAAATTGCTACATGGTACTCGCAGCATAGCGCGGGGAAGGTACGAAATCTCAAATCTATTATTTGTAAAGTTTTGACTAAAGTTGAATGCTGAGAGCTGAATGCTGAATGCTGAGAGCTGAATGCTGAATGGTATAGCAGTTGCCATTACTGTGAAGACTTTTGAAATAGCCAAAACTAAATATCCATAATTAATACTATGTCCTGATTCCTTGTTCAATTTGCTTGCTATTAACTTCAAAACTCTATACAATTCTTGAAATAGTTTTAAGTTTTTATGCCCTCATCTAGTCAAATTGGCCATTCCGTCCAAAAGAATTTTAATAATTGGACGAATATTTGGAACAATTTATTTTTGGAAGAGAGTATAAATCTAAGAAATGCGGTTGGCTCGACCGTGAATGCCTGTGGATGAGTAACCGCCGACGGCCTCAGTGGAAGCAGGTAGGAACGTTTCGCAAAACGTCCGTACACATAAAATTGTCACGTTATGTAACGCTTTGTGTCAGTTTTATAGAGTAGCAGCGCCATAATAAGCAAAAGAAAAAAGCTTTCAGAATTATAGTAGTCATCACTTACAGGAGGAGCGTAGTCAATGGGACTACCTTGGTATCGTGTACATACAGTCGTTCTGAACGATCCAGGACGACTAATATCCGTGCATCTAATGCACACTGCTCTAGTAGCAGGTTGGGCTGGCTCAATGGCCCTTTATGAACTAGCAATTTTCGATCCTAGCGATCCAGTCCTGAACCCCATGTGGCGTCAGGGAATGTTTGTTATGCCATTCATGGCCCGTCTAGGTGTTACCCAATCTTGGGGTGGCTGGAGTGTTACAGGAGAAGTAGCTTCCAACGTTGGTTTCTGGTCTTTTGAAGGTGTAGCAGCAGCTCACATCGTTCTTTCTGGTCTATTATTCCTAGCTGCTGTATGGCACTGGGTTTTCTGGGACTTAGATTTATTCTTTGACGAACGTACAGGAGATCCTGCTCTAGACCTGCCAAAAATGTTTGGCATTCACTTATTCTTATCTGGTTTACTTTGCTTTGGCTTTGGGGCCTTCCATTTGACCGGAGTATTTGGTCCGGGAATGTGGGTATCAGATCCTTATGGGTTGACCGGTTCGATCCAACCAGTAGCACCATCATGGGGACCAGAAGGATTTAACCCATTTAATTCTGGTGGAATTGTAGCTCACCATATTGCTGCTGGAATTGTGGGGATTATTGCTGGTTTATTCCACTTATCAGTAAGACCTCCAGAACGTCTCTACAGAGCGTTGCGGATGGGTAACATTGAAACAGTTCTCTCCAGCAGTATTGCAGCAGTGTTCTTTGCAGCTTTTGTTGTCGCAGGCACAATGTGGTATGGCTGTGCAGCTACTCCTATCGAACTGTTTGGCCCTACTCGTTATCAGTGGGATAGTAGTTACTTCCAACAAGAAATTGATCGTCGCGTTCAAGCTGAGTTAGTAGCAGGGAAAACTGCTTCAGAAGCATGGTTAACTATCCCCGAAAAATTAGCTTTTTATGACTATGTTGGTAATAGTCCTGCTAAAGGCGGTCTATTCCGTGTTGGGCCAATGAATAATGGTGATGGTTTAGCTCAAGGTTGGCTTGGTCATCCTATATTTAAGGATAGGGATGGCGAGGAATTATTTGTACGTCGCTTACCTAACTTCTTTGAAACTTTCCCAGTAGTTTTGACCAACTCTGAAGGTGTAGTTAAAGCTGATATTCCTTTCCGTCGTTCAGAATCAAAATATAGTTTTGAGGAACGGGGCGTAACAGTTAGCTTCTTGGGTGGGGATCTTGATGGTCAAACCTTTACTAATCCCGCTGATGTTAAGAGGTATGCTCGTAAAGCTCAGACTGGCGAACCTTTTGAATTTGACCAAGAAACTTTAGGTTCTGACGGTGTATTCCGAACTAGCACTCGTGGTTGGTTTACTTATGGTCATGCTTGTTTTGCTCTCCTATTCTTCTTCGGTCATATTTGGCACGGATGCCGGACTTTATTCCGCGATGTGTTTGCAGGTATTGACCCGGATCTAGAGGAACAAGTAGAGTTTGGTTTATTCCAGAAATTGGGTGACTTGAGTACCCGTAGGACGGAAACATAATAAAACCAATACTAAAGTTTGGCTATAGTGGCCAATTTGGTATATTTTACTGGCTATCAGCTTTTATATCTCTGGTGGGAAATCCTGGCCACTCCAAGCGCCGGATAGTTGAGGAGAGGTAAAAATTCCTTTCTAAAGCTTAATTCTACTGAGTGCTGAGTGCTGACCGTTTCTTTGATCTTCAAATTTGATAAAAGTCCAACGATTACTTTGAAAAAGTTTACAAAGTATTTTCGTTGGACTTTTATTTACGATCAACTGGTAAACTAATATAGAACTGGATTTTCAGGAAATTCTTTTATGGAAAGTGCAGCTTATATTCTCGTATTGGCTTTGTCCTTAGGCGTAATATTTTTCGCGATCGCCTTCCGCGATCCACCTAGAATTGGAAAGTAATCATTCTCGATTGATTTTCAATTAAACAAATTGCCTTTTTGATAAGTTATGAGTGCTGAGTTCTGAGCAAAGCACTCATACCTAATAACTAATAACAAGTGGCCATCTGCCTGACCTGGGCAAAGTTATTTATGTATGAAAAATTTACCGAAAAATCAAGGTTTAAAGCCTCTCCTTTAAAGGAGAAAAAAGCGGTCGTTTGCGGAGCAGTCCGTAGGATGGGATGCTGAGGTCTCCTTTCCCTCCGGGACGCTACGCGTTTCATGTCGCGTAGCGAAACGGCAGATCCAATCGACCAAGAGAGCGGTCGTTTGCAAAGCATAAGTAGGATGGCATAGATGGGTTACCTAACCATATGCAATAGGCCAAGAGAAGAGAAAAATTCCTTTTTAACCAATCCTCTTCTTAAAAAGAAGAGGTAATTATTAATTATTAATTGTTAATTATTAATTATTGAAAGTATGCTATGTCCAATTTGCCAACATACTAATAGTCGTGTTCTAGAATCACGTTCTGCTGAATCTGACAAGAGTATCCGACGTAGGCGGGAATGTATGAATTGCCAGCATCGTTTCACGACTTATGAAAGAATAGAATTTGTGACAATAACAGTAATTAAAAGGGATGGTAAAAAGGAGTCTTTTGACAAGTCGAAATTACTTCGAGGTATTATCCGTTCCTGTGAAAAAACTGGTATTGAAGCTAGTCAGCTTGAAGCTATTGTCAATGAAATAGAGGTTGAATTACAGGGGAGATCCCAGAGAGAAATTACCAGTGCTGAAATTGGTGAAATTGTTCTTAGTAGATTGAGTGGTATTAGTGAAGTTGCCTATATCCGTTTCGCTTCTGTTTATCGTAAATTTCAAGGTATTCGGGATTTTGTAGAGACCCTAAATCATCTGCAAAATCAAAAAGATAATTTGAAATTTGCTGCGACTGTACCACAAAGTTCTGAAATTTCTCTACAACAAGATGCTCCAGAGTGTGAAACACCAGCATCTTGTACAAGTTAGTTTTGAAGTTGACATATAGTAACTATAACTGCAATTTACTTAAAGATATTAAAAGAATTATGCTTATGTTTATATAAATCCAAAAATGGCTTGTTGATCAATGCTGATCTGAACGGCAGTTACAAGATACTACGCTTATAAAGTTCCAACTGTTTATGCTGATGTATGGATAGGAATTAGGACTAATTCCCTAATGTAGCTTATGGAATAGGTCTTCTGCCTACCTTAAACTCGAAAGTTAGACATTAGCTGACGTGAAGAATGAGCTGAATATTTGTTCTGATATAACAAAAACATAAATTCGGAAATTTATTAGTAACTAAGTGGCCGGAAAAATAATTAGTATTACAGTTGTGAAGTTGTGGTAAAATTAAGTGTTTTGGATCATAATAGTAGTTGAGGAACTTGGCTTGACTAGGTGAAATTTCTATTCTACTGATATATAGACCTCACACTTACTAACCACAAATCTAATCAAAGCGCTCAAGTCGCGAACATGGTTAGTCCAGCCCACTTTTTTAAAGTAAACGTCCCGATCAGTAAAATCAATTCAAAATTCAAAATTATCAATTCAAAATTATTACCTCTGTCCAAAGTCAAAAGTTTGAAACAAAGAAAATCTTTTTTGATTTTTTTCGTTCTCAAGAATGAGCCTTTAATCCTTGATTAAACAATTATTCAATAACTTGGCAGCCCAAATTTTTGAACTTGGAATTTTGAATGCATGAATTCAAAAATGGTCATAACACCTTGGGGTGCGAGGCCAGTCCTGAGCTTCTGTTGTTTGGCATTAAACAGGTAAAGAGATTTGAAAAACCAGTGTATCATAGCTCTCTCAAAGCCAAAATAAGTGGGCGAGGCCAACTTGACGCATTTTGTGCAAAACGGGAGCCACTGAGGTCAAAATTTTTGCCTAACCTTATGTTTTGAGGTGTATTAATATACCTTAAAAATATCTTATTTCTTTAGGAAATAGAGGCAATTACTCATTTTAAGCGCATTTTTTCTAAGAGTTATTAAAATAATTTTGTAGATGCCCAAGCCTTAATTCGGCAAGTGGGATTAACTACAAAAAGTCAGATGGCCTCAAAAGTAACAGTTGCTTACCTAATATTATACAAAAAAATAGGTTTTTGTATGAAACCATAGTTTTTGTAAAGGAAAGTTTTGTCTAAAATATAACTTATAAAGTAAGAGATAGGGTTTGCTTAACCGTTGATTCCTGTAGAGGTTGTACTGCGGAGAGTGACCGTAGAAAGTAGGGACTAAGTATGGTTAGTCCGTACATATTGAAATGTCATAATCAGTGACGTTTTATATCAGTTTGATGAAGCAGAAACTATCAAGACAAGTAAAAAACATTAAGGAGAGAAATCCCAAGAAAATACACGCATGATAAATTTGAAAACACCAGCCAAGGAAATAGGCTTTACTCACGAAGATTTTGCAGCTCTACTAGATAAATATGACTATCACTTTAGTCCTGGAGATATTGTAGCAGGGACAGTATTTAGTTTAGAACCAAGGGGAGCATTAATTGACATTGGAGCTAAAACTGCTGCTTATATCCCGATTCAAGAAATGTCAATTAATAGGGTAGAAAACCCTGAAGAAGTTCTACAGTCTAATGAAACAAGAGAATTTTTTATTCTAACAGATGAAAATGAAGATGGACAGTTAACTTTGTCCATTAGACGGATAGAATATATGCGGGCATGGGAAAGAGTCCGACAATTACAAGCAGAAGATGCAACTGTGCGATCGCAAGTATTTGCAACAAATCGTGGTGGTGCTCTAGTCAGGATAGAAGGTTTGCGTGGATTTATTCCTGGTTCACACATTAGTACGCGCAAACCAAAAGAGGATTTACTTAATGAAGAATTACCTTTAAAATTCCTAGAAGTAGACGAAGAACGCAATCGTTTGGTTTTAAGTCATCGTCGCGCCCTAGTTGAGCGGAAGATGAATCGCCTAGAAGTAGGAGAAGTAGTAATAGGTGCAGTTCGTGGTATTAAGCCTTATGGAGCGTTTATTGATATTGGTGGTGTAAGTGGGTTACTGCACATATCGGAAATTTCCCATGACCATATAGAAACTCCTAGCAGTGTACTAAAGGTAAATGATGAATTGAAAGTTATGATCATCGATCTAGATGCTGACAGAGGTCGTATATCTTTGTCAACGAAGCAACTAGAACCAGAACCAGGGGCAATGGTGAAAAACCCACAACTGGTATATGACCAAGCAGAGGAAATGGCAGCTAAGTTTAGGGAAAAAATGATGGCTGCACAGCGAGGAGAGACAATAGAAGAAACAGCAGTTGAAGCCAAAGCAGAAGTTGTAGAAGCACCTGAAGAGGTGGCAACAGCAGAAGCAGTAGAAACACCTGAAGAGGTAGCATCAGCAGAAACAGTAGAAGCACCTGAAGAAGTGGCAACAGCAGAAGCAGTAGAAGCACCTGAAGAAGTGGCAACAGCAGAAGCAGTAGAAGCTCCGGAAGTTGAAGCCAAAACAGAAACAGTAGAAGTTCCGGAAGTTGAAGTCAAAACAGAAGCAGTAGAAGCTCCGGAAGTTGAAGCCAAAACAGAAACAGTAGAAGCTCCGGAAGTTGAAGTCAAAACAGAAACAGTAGAAACTCCGGAAGTTGAAGCCAAAACAGAAGCAGTAGAAACTCCGGAAGTTGAAGCCAAAACAGAAGCAGTAGAAACTCCGGAAGTTGAAGCCAAAACAGAAACAGTAGAAGCTCCGGAAGTTGAAGCCAAAACAGAAGCAGTAGAAGCTCCGGAAGAGGTAGCAGTAGAATCCCAAAAAACAGAGGAAACTACAGAAGAAATAGCTACAGTAGATGAAGAGACATCAGCAGCAGCTTTAGAATCAACCTCTTGACGACAGCAGATGAATAGAGAGTTGGCAAAATGGTAAGTTACAAAGATTAAGTCAATCAACAATAACTTACTGAAAAATTGGGGTTGCACTCCGGGTAAATGAAATTCTAAGAGTTTACCCCCTGCAGTTGTCCCTGCACAGGAAGTTTCCGGGGACAACACCCCAATATACCAACCAATCCTAATCTTAATGTGTAATACTGAACAATTGGGTTTAAAGTTTTGCCCATACGGGAATAGGTTCTTGTTAGCGTTTCGCTTTCACGAGCGACATGAAACGCGACATAAAAAGCGTTTTGCGTTCTGCAAAGCTCCGTTTTTGATGTTGCGGATCAAAATAGACATCTCCGGAAATTAAAAATCAAATCAATTCTCATCCAGAAATCATCTATTCTTTCTTCCTGTTCCCAGATCCGCTGTTCCCTGTTCCCTCTTTTCCGGAGAGGTCTAATATTCAGAATCAAAAACGTAACAGAAAATATTATATATACAAAGCAATGGTAGCTATTAACTGCCGAGGTGTAATTTTCCAAGATATTCAAGCAATTATTTTTGATAAAGATGGTACTCTAGAAGACTCTCAAGAGTTTTTAAGAAATTTAGGACAAAAGCTGACTCGGATCATTGATGCTAAAATTCCTGGAATAGGAGAACCATTACTAATGGCTTTTGGTATTGATGGGAATAATATTAATCCTACAGGTTTAATGGCGGTTGGCAGTAGACGGGAAAACGAAATTGCAGCAGCAGCTTATATTGCTGAAACTGGGAGGGGTTGGTTAGAATCATTAACTATTGTCAAAGAAGCTTTTGCAGAAGCTGACCAAATATTGCTAAAGTCTACTCCTGGTTGTCTGTTTACAGGTAGCTTAGAGGTGCTAAAGTATCTATCTCAAGCAGGTATAAAACTGGGTATATTGTCTGCAGATAATACAACAGCAGTGCAAAATTTTGTTAAATATTATCAACTTAAGGATTATATCCAACTAGAAATGGGGGTTGATGATAGTCCTAGTAAACCAGATCCAGAACTATTTTTACAAGCTTGTGAGAAATTAGGGGTTAAACCAGTCAGGACATTAATGGTGGGAGATTCTCCGATAGATATAGAAATGGGGAGAAAAGCAGGAGCAGCAGGTTGTATAGGTATTTGTTGGGGGAAACCGCAAGCTAACTACTTACAGGGAGCAGATGTAGCGATCGCTCACTTAGAAGAAATTCAAGTATTGTAACTAACTACTGACATTGCTGAAGGGCGGGATGAATATAGATGAATAAAAGTGTTATATCAAGTCGGTTTACTTTAATAATCCTAGAAAACTTTATCCTTTCATTTTCATTTTTCTACCACATTCCTGACTCCACTCCTAATTATTGATAAATATTGAATTAAATAAATATACTATTATGATAACTCGAAAATTATTCCTCTTGTCTAGAAAATTAATTACAGCAGTTTTCCTGCACGGTAGACCACAGTAGGGGCGATTTCCTACAGACTGCTCCGCAAACGCGAATCGCCCCTATAAGATTTTTGTTGTAACGATGTGGTTCATCAATCTGAAAAGCGCTGTAGGGCTTGCTGAATAAAGCTAAAAGTCAGGATAGCTAAGGTAATAGAGCTTTTTATATTCAGTAATTCTCGTAGTTATGGGCGGCTTTGTGGCATCAATTTACTGAGATTTTCTGCTGAAATTCCAGAAAATTTCTGCACATAAAATGGCCGAAACCATTGCATGTTCCCCTCATCTCCGCGTCCCCACGTCCCCGCGTCTCCGTGTCCCTGTGTCTCTGCGTCCCGGTGTCCTACCCCCAGCAACCAATTTTTTCAGCAGACCCTAATTATTTATTTGTGTATTGGCATACAATCTTTGGTATAATCAATATCATTCGGCTAATTCCTGGAAAAATATAGGAGGAACTACTATTGTCTAGTCGTTACTTATTCACTTCTGAGTCTGTTACAGAAGGACATCCAGATAAAATTTGCGACCAAATTTCTGACACAATTATAGATGCTATACTAGCCCAAGATCCTGCAAGTCGTGTGGCTGCTGAAGTACTCGTGAACACGGGGTTAGTTCTAATTAGTGGTGAAATTACAACTAAAGCCAATGTCAATTATATAGACTTGGCTAGGAAAAAAATTGCTGATATTGGCTATATTTATGCAGAAAATGGTTTTTCTGCGGATAGCTGTTCTGTTTTAGTGGCTCTTGATGAGCAGTCAGCGGATATTGCTCAAGGGGTAGATAAAGCTCAAGAAACTCGTGAACTATTAAGTGATGAAGAACTTGATGCAGTAGGAGCAGGAGACCAGGGCTTAATGTTTGGTTTTGCCTGTAATGAAACTCCTGAATTAATGCCTTTACCGATCAGTTTAGCACACCGAGTTTGTCGCCAATTGACTAAGGTAAGAAAGGATGGTAAACTTACTTATTTAAGGCCGGATGGCAAAAGTCAAGTTACTATTGCTTATGAAGATGGCCGTCCTGTTGGTATTGATACAATCTTAATTTCTACTCAGCACACTGCTACTATTGGAGAACTTACAGAGTTAACAGAAATTCAAGCCAAGATTAAAGAAGACCTCTGGAAATATGTTGTTGAGCCAATATTTACTGACATAGAGATTAAACCTGATTCACAAACTCGTTTTCTTGTCAACCCCACTGGTAAATTTGTGATTGGCGGTCCACAGGGAGATTGTGGTCTGACAGGACGTAAAATTATCATTGATACTTATGGTGGTTATTCTCGTCATGGAGGCGGTGCTTTTTCTGGAAAAGATCCAACTAAGGTAGACCGTTCCGCAGCTTATGCTTGTCGCTACATTGCTAAAAATATTGTTGCAGCAGGTCTGGCAGAAAAGTGTGAGGTTCAAATTAGTTATGCGATCGGTGTGGCGAGACCTGTTAGTATGATGATTGAAACTTTTGGTACTTCTAAAGTTGATGAAGATAAGTTACTGGAAGTGGTGAAGGAAAACTTTGAGCTTCGTCCAGCAGGAATTATTCAGACTTTTAATCTCCGGAAGTTGCCTGGAGAAAGAGGCGGTCGTTTTTATCAAGATGTTGCTGCTTATGGTCATTTAGGGCGTACTGATCTAGATTTACCTTGGGAAAAATTGGATAAGGTGGAGTTATTAAAGGAAGCGTTTAGTCCGCAGTTAGCAGCTACGGTCTAATATAGCAATTCCTAAAGTTATGAAGTACACTTACAATCCCCCTAAATCCCCCTTAGAAAGGGGGACTTTTAAGACTCCCCCCTTAGAAAGGGAGACCTTAAAGGCTCCCCAATCCCCCTTAGAAAGGGGGACTTTTAAGACTCCGCCCTTAGAAAGGGAGACCTTAAAGGCTCCCCAATCCCCCTTAGAAAGGGGGACTTTTAAGACTCCGCCCTTAGAAAGGGAGACCTTAAAGGCTCCCCAATCCCCCTTAGAAAGGGGGACTTTTAAGACTCCGCCCTTAGAAAGGGAGACCTTAAAGGCTCCCCCCTTACAAAGGGGGGCAGGGGGGGATATAAGACTGTGCCTCAGAGACTAGAGAACTGCTAATAAGTTTCAATAGACTTTTGATTAGCAAATAATATCTGATTCTGAGCAACCAGGAGAAATTTCTTTCTTTTGGTTGCTAATTTATGTTTAGGGAGTGTGGAGAGTGTAGGAAAGGTACAAAAATAATTAGGGTAATAAACCGGGTTTCTTGTTTAGGTGTGTAATATCGTGTGCGGTTGAATAGTGATAATTACAGCTCGTAGTTTTGCTCTAGCCCCATCTATACTTCGGGCTAGAGCAAAACTACAAACAAAAACTTTTTGATCACTATTTTTGATTCTATTAAACAGGAAGTCGTGTTATGGAAAGAATAGACTATGCTCAAGTTATTGAAAAAATTCTCACCCGACACTGTGTTGATGATGGGAAAAATAGCACAGAAACTCAACTCATTTTTGACACAAAACGCCATCATTACCAAGTCTTAAATATTGCTTGGAAAGAACAAATAAGGGTTTACGGTGTGATTATTCACGTTGATTTAAAAGATAATAAAATTTGGATTCAAAGAGATGGAACAGAAATTGGTATCGCTAATGAGTTGTTAGCTGCTGGGGTTCCTAAGCATGATATTGTTTTGGGATTTCATGCTCCCTATAAACGTGGTTTTACTGATTTTGCTGTTGATTAGTATGGAATTGTTTGGAGTAGCGATCGCTCTTTTAGTTGTTCAGTGGAAACGATAGAATAATGAATACTAACTGGCTAATAATTATTAAATAGAATCTTACTTTTAGCTGTTGAAACGTCTCAGTTGAGGTGGGAAACGTCTCGCTTGAGGTTTGGAACGTCTCAGTTGAGGTTCTGAAGGCCAAATTTGGGGTGGGAAACGTCTCGTTTGAGATTCTGAAGGCCAAATTTGAGGTTTGAAACGTCTCAGTTGAGGTTTTGAAGGCCAAATTTGGGGTGGGAAACGTCTCGTTTGAGGTTTTAAAGGCCAAATTTGAGGTGGGAAACGTCTCGCTTGAGGTTTTGGACGTCTCAGTTGAGGTTTAGAATGTGGAGATAATGCCATTTGGTTGATGAACAATGACGGCACAAGGAACAGTATTGTTGATCCCGGCGGTGCAAATACGGCTTGGGATGTAGTTGGGATGTAATTTGTCTCAAATCTATATTACACCTATAATGTAGGGACGTTAGCATTTTTGTTATGCAACATCCCTACAGGTTTGAAAGAGCGCTAGTAGAGTAGATTGCAACACACCAGCGCTCCTAGAGTATTTGAAATCTCTTGGTTGAGGTTTGGGACTTCTCTAACAATCATTCCTTCTGCAAAGCTACCAGAAATAAAGCTGGAGTCAAAATCTGAGTACCATGGTAATATTTTAAAGATAGCAAATCGTTATCAACTGACACCAAATAATCTGCTTTGGCTTCATAAACTGCTGCTAAAAACTTATTATCATCTGAGTCAATTTCATCAAGGCGAGTGGCTTGATACGCACCGGGGATGTAGAGAGCGATCGCTCTAATATCCACAAGTAAATCTTCGATATCTGCCACAGCAACGCCCTGCCTGATTAACCTACTGGTTAGTTCTTGAAGCAAAGGTGGAGCAATGACTAAACTAAAACGCCCCTCGCGCCACAATTTTAAAATTTGGCGCGGACTACTTTTGCTTGTTGGACGAAGGAGGGCAGCAATAAATACAGAAGTATCAATGACAACTTTCAGCATCAACACCCATGCTATTTGTAGAGGAGTTGAAATTTTCTAATTGAGGGGCAATGCGATCGACAGTCACTTCAAAACTTTCCCAAATTTCTGCCGCTGGACGGGGTGGCATTGCTTCAGCACGAGCGATCGCCCGTTTAACGATCGCCTCTGCTTGAGCAACTTCTAAAGAGGTAAGGGGAGTTTCTTCCTCTAAGTCGAGAAATAGCAAATCATTGGGAGTACATTGAAAAAAGGCGCAGAGTCGAGCTAGAGTCGAAAAAGCGATCGCCTCTGCTTTATCGCTTTCTAATTCTATTAATTGCTGGCTATCTATTCCTGTAGATTTGGCAATCTCTTCGTAACTAAGATTGCCAAGTTTTGCCCGCAACTGGGCAAGTTGAGTTTTGACTTTCATTTTTTCATCAACCTCGTCTGGTAATTTATTTTTTTACTAACCTATTAGGAAACTAAATATTCTTTGACTATAGTTTTCTTATAAACGGGGGCCATCCCATCTATCCAAAGAAAATACAGACAGGTCAAAGGGGTAATTGCTACCATCATGTAAAAGAACAGATGCAAAAATAATGGTCGTTTTTCGGGATTTAAGAGAACAAGTAATTCACTGCCACTGTTGTGAATTTCGAGAAATTTCTTGCGCTCCAAAATTCCACTATCTACTGAAAAGGTTGCTGCATTACCCCATTTTTCATACTCGCGCAAGAACTTTGACCATGCCTTTTCATAATCTAGTTTTGCTTTCTCTTCTCCAGGATAAATCAGAGGTTCTATCTTCATTTTTATCAAAGTAAAGCCTTGTCGGAAACGAAAAAACATTTTTGTTTGTTTTGTCCCTCCACGAGCAAATATCATAAGGCTTTTCTTTCTCGTAATTTGCTACTATCTCATCATAGGTTTCTTCATGCTTATAGGTTACTGTTATAGTATCGTATGGATCGTCGCTATAAGGATTCTGTTCTTCTACTTTAGAGAATACTGTTCTTGTTCGCTGTTCTGTTTTATAAACTCGCACGCGGAAAGTGATATAAGGTGGTTCAGAAATAAGTTTCTTAAGATATTCACGAGCTGAGTCTACAGATGCGACGTTTTGAATAAGAGCGAATTTGGAAACTAGCTTTATTAATGTAACAGTAAGGTTAAGAACTATGTATAAAAGAGTGAACCTTGTTTGTGCCAAAAAGCTAAACCTTGTTTTTGTCGCCCACAGAAACTCGTCGATATAAACAGATGCTAAAAATATTATTATCAAGTCTGCTGCAGCAATCGCTAGTGAAGGAGTATAGTCGAATTTAGGAATCGCTAGTGAAGTAACATCAGAATTTTTGTCAGCTATTGTCTCCGATATTTTACAAAGAAAATGAAAAGTAAATGCAATCGGTATAGGGAGTGCTAAAAATGTAAATACATTAACCCCACTGAGCATGGTTTCGTGATAAGGACTGGGTAAATCAGTTAAAACAGAAAATAATAATTTGTCGCAAGAAAAAAATCTTTGGTCCGAACAAAATTGTCTGTAAAAATCAGTTAAAATCATCAAGCAAATCGCCCAGCAAATCATGTATATGCTCAAAGAGTAGATTGTTGTTGCAATACTGACAACTTTTCCAAGTATATGAAAAGTTTTTCTAAGTATATCTAGATGTAGCATTTCTAGGAATTAGCGTAAATTTTTACAGTTGATCAATTTGCACAGAAAACATTTGTTCTAGCAATCGATCTTAAAGCTTCAATTATGATAAATTCAGGACTTGCGCAGTACCCCTATGTATGGTGCATAACTTGGTTATTATTCAAGCTATAACCTCTACAAATAAAGTTGTTGCACAAGCCCTGAAGTTAATACAAATAGTTCAAAAACTTTACTGCCTTTTAGTTAAAGCCTAATTAGTTTTGTACAACTATTTCTTGCTATATTTTTAGCTTACCATAATTTTTACATTTTTGCTCTGCGGAGATAGAAAAGGGGTTGGAGGCTTAGGTTTTTCACCAATAATTTTCGCCTAAACCCCCTAGTAAAAATAGCTTTAGTTCCCAACCCCTAAGCTTACACTTTTGCTACAGAATAAGGACTGGTTAACTTCTCTAACTGTGCAATCAATAAACTGAGGAACAAACCAACATCTGTCACTACACCTATAGATTCAACAGAACCCCGATCGCTCAACTTAGTCACCACTGCCGGATTAATATCTACACAAACCATCTTGACTCCTGCGGGTGTCATATTCCCTACCCCAATAGAGTGCAACATAGTTGACAACATCAAAACCATGTCAACACCTTTCAACAACTCAGTGTATTCTTCCTGCGCCTTAATCAAATCCATCTGAGTATCAGGTAGAGGCCCGTCATCACGAATTGAACCAGCTAAAACAAACGGCACATTATTCTTAACGCACTCATACATCACCCCATTCTTCAGCACACCAGTTTCAACTGCCTTCGCAATACTACCACAACCCCGAATAGTATTAATAGTCTTCAAATGATGTCGGTGTCCGCCATGAACTGCAACTCCCTGTTTCATATCCACACCGAGAGAAGTTCCCAGCAGTGATTGTTCAATATCGTGAACTGCAATAGCATTTCCACCTAACAACGCTTGTATATATCCCTGACGAATCAAACTTGCTAAATGTTGGCTACCCCCAGTGTGAATTACAACTGGTCCCGCCGTAACTACTACCTTACCTCCGCGATCGCGTATTTGCCGTAATTCCCAAGCGACTTGTTCAACTACTAATTCTACACGCCGTTCGCTGGAAACTCCAGCAGACATAAAACTGAACTCTTCCTGATTTCGTTTTTCACGGGATTCTGTTTTCCGAATAGTGCGAATACCTGATACATCAACAACTGCTTTTTCGCCAATTTTTAGATCCCTGACAACCTTGCATTTGGCTTCAATCTGACCATCTACTTCAGTAATAGCGATCGAACCATCCATTCTTTGATTTTGTACTCGTATCCACTGACCTTTGACTCTAACTTCAGTCGGATAAATAGTAGTCACATAAAAATCATCAGGAGCTACACCATTTTTTTCTATTGGTTCCAATTTAGCATCTTCCACATCTTCACTAGGAATTACTGCACCAATATCAATAAGCTGACTCATTATTTCTTCCATGACTTCATGGGAGGGTGCAGAAACTTTCACTTCAGCAAGAGAAGTGCTTTGACGTTGTTCTCCGAGATTAAAGTTGATAACTTTGAAACTACCACCACCTTCAACTATTAAGTCTAAAGCTTGATTAATTAAGCCAGAATCAAGTAAATGTCCTTCCATCCGAACACTGCGACTTTCGACGAGCACTTTAGCTTGATTATCGGGTATAACTGGTTCTGTGACTCGAAGAGTGAGACATTTAGCTGCCCCACCTGCTTTCAGGAACTCACTTAGAGGTGTTTCAATGACGTTGAAACCTGCTGCGGTTAGACCTGATTTCAAATCATCACTAACCTTGTTCATTATGATGATTTGATTAATATTAACTGCATTGCAGGCAAAGTTGACTGCATCTGCTTCTGCTACTATAATCCGTTTTTCTGGTGGCACTCGCATTTCAATGATCCGGTTGGAATAGGCGTCAAATGCGGGTGGATAATAGAGTAAGTAACCACCAGTTAGAGGACAGAAGCAGGTATCGAGGTGATAGAAACGCTCGTCTATGAGTCGGAGGGATAGCACTTCAATATCGAGCCATTTTGCCAAAAGTGGGTGGGAGTCTAGTTCGGAACGGAAACCATATCCTGCCCAGAGATAACGACCTTCTCTGTCTAGGAGAGCATCCCCCGCTCCTTCAAAGGGAAGGTCTTTGGGGAGTTCGTGAACGATGAAACCTTGGTTGAGGAACCATTCTTTGAAGTGGGGTTCTTCTCCTTGACGTTCTTTGTGGTAGAAACGACTCAGAACTACTGTCTTTCCGAGAACTAGACCTGCATTGGCGGTAAATACCATATCCGGCCAACCCTTTTGGGGTGGTACTAGGTCTACAATAGCGTGTTCTTTGATAATGTCGTGGAGTTTATACCATTGTTCGACAGAGCGATCGCGCGAGGATTTGTGGATGTTGCCCTCCATCCAAGGATTAATTACATAGTCCACATCGTAGTGGTCAGGGGCACATAAGAGAAAACGAATTGAATCATTCATAATTACTACCTGGCAGATGCTATATTTATATATTTGATAACCAACGGAAAACCCACTCCTAAAATTATTCAGGAGTGGAATTTGACCGTAAAAAGGCTAATACTTTATATTATCACGGTAGTGTCACTTCTTACTTCGTTAACCTTGGCTTAATTAGCAAAATGTTTTTGGAGGGTTATTTTAACATACATTTATACTACACAATACATTATAATATCGGGGACATTGCACAGTGATGAATGATTAGGATAATTGAGGAAGTTGCCCCAGAAAAAGCTATCCAATGAATTTAGTTTTCTTTACTTAAAACACCATTATTATTCGTTAAGGTAATGATAAACTCATCTGTTAAAAAAAATGTACTCTCATTAAAAGAACCAGCATCTACTGCACATTCTGCGGTTAAAATTATCTCCATATTTCTAGAACTTTTTCTATAGCTTCCTGCTGGATAATAACAATAGCCAGCATAAGGATTGCTACCATCTTCTTGTAAAGTTAATTGTCCATTTTCATTGGCGATCAAATCCATTATAGGATCGAGATTAGTAATATCAATTTGTGAGTCTTGCCAAGAGCCACTTGCAGTTTCACACTCTGCCTTAAGCAGCAAAGTAATATTTTTACAATTATCAATATAGCTACCTAAAGGAGCAATTTTGCCTGGATATTCACTCTCATAACGATTATCAGCAGTAGTGAAACACTCCAGCATATATTGTGTCTCTTCGTAGGTAACATTTAATCCATCGACAATATCTAGTAAAGCTATATATAAATCTGCTAAATCACTTTGTTCAGTAACACTATCAGCAGCATTTTTGGCAATTTCCAGTTGTTCTGATATGGTTCTCCATTCAGTCCAGAGATTATTAGCACTTATTTCTGCTTCAGTTGAAAAATTGATTATCAGTCGTAATTCATCCTTAAGATCGAAGAGAAATTTTTTGATATCGCTATCATCAATGTTGTTTTCCAGGTCTAACTTAGTTTGAATATCGCTGCTAGTTTGTACTGCTTGATTTTTAAACTGTTCTAATTTTTGAGAAGTTAGATCATTTTTATCGACTTCATAAATCATATCAGACCAGCAGTCCCTGATAGCTTGACTAACAGGAATCATATCTCCTAGTTCATTGTTATCTATCATTTCGTTAAGTACTTGCAAAGCATTATTGAGGCTATCAATATGCTGATGATATAAATTTGTCATAGCATTTAGACGCTCTTCAAAGCTTTTTTCGGTCTCAGTATTCCAATATCGACCATTATTATTAATGCTTTGGAATAATTCTTGGAAGCTTTGAGGACTTAAAGATTCATAAGGTGAATTTTCATAGCCCAAACAAGTAATTACATCTTCTAAGTAGCTAGGCATTTGAGAGGCTATGCGTGAATATTCTTTGATTCTTAAAAGGTCTTCGACGGTAAAAGCATTTGTTGTTTTAGTTTTTGTTTCACTCATAATCTTTTTGATAATTTTGGTAACGGCACAACACAAAGAGAGCTAAAATTTTTCTAGGGTGGGCATTACCCACCTTACTGCTCAATGATTTAACTGTTTCTATTTTTTGTACTACATTGAATTGAAATGTGTTCTCAAAAAACACTATCAAGATAAACAACCGTATCTGCCATGTATTGCAAGATTTTATCGTAATTAACTTCAGTTTCCAAAAGATTACGAATCTCTTGAGTAAACGTAGTATAAGCTTCTGCCAAATTTTTGACTTGTGCAGTAAAGACGAATCTTTCACTTTCAATGAAATTGATACTGGTTAAATCGTTTAAACCTACTTCCACGTTCCTTTTTTTTTCTTCCCAACTTCGGAGTTCATTTTGATAGTTTTGTAATTGTTCCCAAAGAAAATTTCTTGTTTCCTGTAACTGAACATAGCTGAAACCATCGCCAATTTCATCAATCAATTCTGTACATACTTGCAGTCCTGCAATTATGGCAGCATAATAAGGGTTGGCTTTTCCACCTTTAAGTATGGCTTCGATTTCTCGTGGTGTGGGAATGGTATCGGAAACAAAATCCAGAAATCCTTCTTCTTCCATAATATGCATTAGCTCAGAAATTTCGTCATAGTCTTCCTGAGTTTCTTTGATTAATTGTTCGTACTTGGCAATATTAGGGTTAATTGTTTCATTTAATTCTTGGTTAATTTCGCCAATTTCTTCATCTACCAGGAATTTAAAATCAGATAGTTCAATTTCGCCAACTTTATAATTTAAACTACTTGCTTTGTCATCAATGGGGTCTAGCTTTTCTGTAATTTGAGGCTCTCCTCTTTCGCGAAATTTCTCTATATCTTCTTGAATCTTTGCCTGCTCTTCTGGATCTGTTGCTGCTGCTAGCTCTTCTTCTTTGGCGTGAATAAATTCATTGACAGCTTCGATCGAAGCTGTATTGTTTAATAGTGCTTTGGTTTCAATAATAGTGCTTTTTGCCAGGTCGAGAGTATCGATGACATCTTGGTTAATATTGTTACAAATTCTTTTAAAATCCTCGTATTGAGTCTCTCCTAGCTCAGCGTAAGCATCTCTTATTTTTCTCGAACTATCTTCCATTGCATCGACACTTACTTCAGGCAGGGGATTTTGGGTAGAGATTTGAGTAGTCATTTTTATTTTATCCTTTTAAGATTTAATGAACTTGAGAATTTTTATTTAATGAAGTAAGAGAGAACTAAAAATTTAATTATTTGTCTACTTTTTACTGTCCTCTCTTAAAGCTAGTTGTTGATGAGTCTGCCAAACAAATTACATTTTGTCGTAGCAAAAACTCTTAACTTTGGGATTAATCATTTTGTTCTGCAGCCCATTCTTCCAAAGCTTCATTAAAAGCATTTGTCACCATTGCTGCGTTGCCACCAATATTTTCCCAAGGATCGATAGTATCAAGAAAGTTTATATAAAGATTGAAAACATCTGTTGAGTTTTGTACAGCTTCACAAGCATCTGCAGAAATTTTGAGGTCTTCTACAATAACCTGCCATACTACAAGTATTTGATTGAGACCTGTTTCTGCTTCAATCATAACTGTAAAAAGACTCTCTAAACTGGTATCAAGAGTAGTAATTGCTCCCAATAGTCTATTCAGCCCATCAATGGTATTTTCTAGTTCTTCAATTTCTTCCTTAAGAGCTTTAATTTCTTTTTTAGTATCTGCTGCTTTTTTACCGAAAATACCACCTGTAATAGTAATTCCAATGACACCACCGATAATGCCAGTAAAACACAGACCAATGTCTTTATCGTATTGGCTTTCTAAATCCTTAAGACGAGCATTCATTTGATTTAGTTCAGCTTTAGCATCTTCTAGCTCTCCTTCAATGTCTAATTCGTCGCAAAGCTTTTCTTTTGAGTTGACATCACTAGAACAGGCAATTAACCCTTCTTTGAAAGTTTGGAGATTACCTAATAATACATTGGCTACATCATAGTAACCTTGGGCTTTTTCTGTTAAGTCATCGATCATCCTTTTGGATAGCTCTAGTCGTGAGGCGTCACTTTCAGCAATGTCAGGACTTTCGCCAAGATCTTCAAGAATTTTTTGTATGTATTCGGGGTCTTCCAATTTATCGGGGTCAAGATCGCCGATTTCGCTATGAGCCAAAATAATCTCCAGTAAAAAATCACAAATCCTTACTCCATCGGTATTCATCTCGCGAGAAAAGGCATCTAACTTGACTGAAATATCAATGATAGAGCTCTCTAACCCTGCCCAATCACCTGCATTAGCTTGAATGGCTTGAAAAGTAACAAGAAGATCGGCATTGGTTAAACCTTGAATTGTAGATTCGTATCCTCCTAAATAAGTATATACTTCGCTTTCAGTATTTGGTAAAGCCAGACCATCTCGCTCGTAATATTTGAGGTTCTTAATGGAGTCGGGGTAAAGAATTAAACCCGTATCTTCTTCATTGGCTTCTGGTTGGCCAGTCTTACCTGTGGCCAGCTTAAGTAATTCATTAGTAACTTGTTTGGGCTCAACAGTATATTCTGCTTCGACTCCTGTATCTTGAAAAAAACTGGCTAGGGCTGCGTTGCGGGTTTGAATTAGAGTTTTAACTGACATAATTTTGTCCTTTTTCTAGAGTTAGTTGCGTAAATAGACCTCTCCAAAAATGAATGCCGATTTTAGCAGGGTGGAGTAAGGCTTTGAGAAACTTAGTACTAATTTTTTCGAGAGAGAAGTTTGCTAAAAAACTTATCCCAAAAGGCTTTCACTTGGCTTGTCACCCCTTCAGATTATAATTAAAGACCATAGCATATTTTGTTCTGGTACAGAAATCTTAGCAAAAGTTCCCCTGAAAGGAGGAGGCTTTAGACCTTAGTTTCCTGTAACTTTACAAGATAGCCACAGCATCGAGAGGGAAGTTTGATTGTAGGAGCTTGTATCGAATGAGAAATTATGCCTATACTTCTTCTGCCGCACGCTGTATTAACTTTCGAGCTACAGACTGAGTACCAGTATGCTGAAAGTAGTTTGTAGTCTTATCTAGAAATGCAGCTACAACATCTAAAGCATCATCGGAAAAGTCGATAAAGCCACCAATGTTGTCAAAAATACTTTCTGGCGTTAAACCAACTGACCCGACTAAGTTATCCATCCATCCTTGAACTGCTCCAAAAGTATTAGTAATAAAGCCAAATTTGTCATCTCCAGGAATAGTATCACTGATTGCTCCAAAAACTGCATTACCAGCAAAAGCGCTTTCTCCCTCTCCGTCAAGGGTATCTTGTACTTTTTGCAGGAAGTCTGGACCCAAAGGTATCAAACCATCAAGAGAAACCAAAGCTGCCATTCGCATTAGAGATGGACCACTATATTCCTCAGTTAGGTTTGTGACAAATTCTCCTGGATCGAGAATAGGTAGTCCATTAAGTTTACTATAGGCTATCAATTCTGCTACAATTTTTAGGCACAGATCAACAGATTGAGTTGTATCAGCTTTGGGAGTTAAGCCACCTAAAAAGCTTAAAAAGGGGATTTTTTCACTGACTATTTCGGCCATAGCTGCTGCAGCAAGGGCACCGTCTACATTATCAACTAGGTTGTAATACCACATAGCTCCCTGGTATCCATTATCCCCGTCATTGTATAGTTCGAGCGCTTTGTTGCCGATATCTAGAATTCTGTCTGCATCAGACTCTCCTGTAATTATTTCAATAGTTTGGTTAAAACCTATTACGTTTTCCCACTCTCCCGGAACTACAAAATCTAGGGCATTGAGTGTTTTTACAGTTAAATTATCACTAGGTAGTTCATTCAGTAATTCAATAATTGAATCGCTCACTTTTGACTCCTTTTGTTGTTAATAGTTTGATTTGAGCTACTTTATTATTATTGATTGTATATCGGTCTTGTCACCAAAGTTTTTTTGACACAATTCTTAGCATTCTGAAATTATTTTATTAATAGGACTTACGCAAAGATACCCGGTTTCTAGGGTAAATTGTTGTTTTTGACAATAAACATCTACGAGAAATCGGGTTTCTGGGTTCGCATGGCTTTAGTCCTGATTAATTTAGACACAATAAACCTTACCTGTTTTTTTTGTGAAAAATTTCAGTACAGTTACAGGTACTTTTCTTGATTTATATTGAGTTATTATTTCTGTCTTAAATATAGAAAATTATGGTTTTGATTAATGCTTAACTACTTTTGACTTAGGAAATTAAAAATGCTTAGGCGATCGCGATAAAGATGCGGATTATTTTTATTAGGACTTACGCAAAGAAACCCGGTTTCTAGGATAAATCGTTGTTTTGGCAATAGATGTCTACGAGAAACCTGGTTTCTTGGTTCACATGGCTTTAGTCCTGTTTATAATAGCTCTCAATCATCCGCGCTCGCCTCTTTTTAAGTCGATAATTAATATCTAGCAATGTTTCAAATAATGAGCATATACATAACCATAACAAGGAGATGAAATTTCTGCCCAACCATCATGGTAACTAATAACACGGACACGGGTACCTCGATGTAATCTGTTTATAACTCTACCCCAAGGATGTGTTCTCACTCGCAAATTTTTATAACGAGTTGCTACTCGACGACACTTGCCATAAGATTTGTCATGATATCGGTGAGCGAGTCTATCTTCTACTTGAGTTTCAGCGGGAACTGTAGTTACTGACTCATCAAGAAGGGGAGTCTTTTGGGAAGATATCGCTGCTATAGAAGTGAGACTGATACCAGAAACAGTAGCAATAGATAATATTGTACTCATCGCTACAGATTTTCTCCAAGTCATCATCTGTTTCATTTTCTATTCCTCAATTATTATTTCATAATCCCTGATATCCTCATTTATCCTCTCAGAAAAGATTGCCTAAGACAAGACATTTAATATTAATTTAATATTAATTTTATTTAATCAAATATGTAAGCATTCAGCTGTCAGTTATCAGCTTGATTACCTTGAAAGCAATTGAGAGGTTTAAAAGAATTAAAAGTATGCTTCATTTTCCGAAACTCTACATCAAAATTAAGACATATATAACTCTAAAATAGCCGGAAAAATATTGACATTGAACTTATAGTATGATAAGCACAAAAAAAGAGTAATTCTTGTTCATTAACCTATTTTTATTCCCTAGTCAAAAAAATTTATGTCATCCAATCAAAAACTTTACGAAGGCAAAGCTAAAATTCTCTATACTACTGAAGACCCAGAAATATTGTTGACTTATTTTAAAGATGATGCTACAGCATTTAATGCTCAAAAAAAAGGCACAATAGTTGGTAAAGGTATTATCAACTGTACTATTTCCAGTCATATATTTAAATTACTGGAAGTTAATGGTATACCTACTCATTTTATTGATTGTCCCGCATCAGATAAAATGCGAGTCCGAAAGGTGAAAATTCTACCGATAGAAGTCATTGTGAGAAATATTGCTGCTGGTAGTCTTTGCCGACAAACTGGATTAATAGAAGGAACTATCTTGAAATTTCCTTTAGTAGAATATTGTTACAAAAATGATGGCCTCCAAGACCCACTTCTGACACGCGATCGCCTCTTACTACTAGAATTAGCCACTCCAGAACAATTAGAGCAAATAAGGACTTTTACCATCAAAATTAATGATTTATTAATAAATTTCTTTAACCAATGCCAAATTACTCTTGTGGACTTCAAAATAGAATTTGGCCTAGATAACCATGAAAATTTGATTTTGGCAGATGAAATAAGTCCAGATAGCTGTAGACTTTGGGACCAATCTCAAACTGACCCAAATCAGCGAGTTATGGACAAAGACCGATTCCGTCGGGATCTTGGTAATGTAGAAAGTGCATATGAACAGGTCCTGGAAAGGATTTTAGCTCAGGAAGATTGAGACTTAAGGAAGTCAGAAGCTGGTAGGGGCGAATGGCCATTCTCCCCTACAGAAGTTGACGCATGTAACGGGGATTAGAGCAAGGTTCCAAAAAGGTTTCGCCGATCAAGGCGGGGTAGTGTGACTCAATCTTGTTTGATAAGAGATATAGCAGTCGAAGCAAGGGGCGCGGATATTACTAAATCCTGAAACTTAGTGATAGATTACTTCTGTAAGTCGCCAATCTGAGGGATCTCCTATCTGTAGTCGCCAATCGGAGGAATCCTCTATGCGCGTAGCGCTATACCCATCAATAGTGTACAATTTTACGGTTTATGTGAAAATTTCACTGGTGTGTGGATTGTACGGGATAGTAATTATATGCGCTTGTCTCCGTTTTTAGTGGCCATTTTTGCTGCTTCAACAAGTTTTGGAATCTCAAAGTATGCTAATGCTGAAGTATCTGAAATTAATGCAGATATTGATTTAATTTCTGTATCAATTAATTCAAAAACACAATTTGCTAAACTTTTTTCTACTAAATCTTTTTTAGATTTAGGGTCTAGTTTCCCTGAACAACAATTATTTGGTAGTAGCAAGAATTTTTTGAGTAAATCTTGGTCGGAAGCAGAAGTAAAATTAGAATTTTATAGTTTATTAAAGGTTAAAGAAGTTACAAAATCATTTTATGTTTATAATAAAGAATTTGCTAATTTTTTGGCTTTAAATGTTTTAGAAAAGACAGAAATTCCTCAACTAACTTTAATTAATAAATCAGGAGAAGTTAAATCTGAAGCATCAGTAAATCAAGAATTTTCTCCGACTATTTCCACAGTCGAAGTCTTTGAGAATCAAACGGAAAATTCTCAGAGTGTAATTTTGGCAAAATCAGGAGAAGTTAAATCTGAAGCATCAGTAAATCAAGAATTTTCTCCGAGTATTTCCACAGTCGAAATATTTGAGAATCAAACGGAAAATTCTCAGAGTGTAATTTTGGCAAAATCAGGAGAAGTTAAATCTGAAGCATCAGTAAATCAAGAATTTTCTCCGAGTATTTCCACAGTCGAAGTCTTTGAGAATCAAACGGAAAATTCTCAGAGTGTAATTTTGGCAAAATCAGGAGAAGTTAAATCTGAAGCATCAGTAAAT
>NZ_JAAHHT010000159.1 GCF_010672085.1 Okeania sp. SIO3I5 | reverse complement strand
TTTTATTTTTCCCCTTTATTGGGGAGGTTTTAAAGGTGAATTATTTAATTATTAGATATCTCCAATAATAAAAAAAATTAAATCAATTATCCCACAGAAATAATCAATTCTTTCTCCCTGCTCCCTGCTCACTCTTTTCTGGAGATGTCTATTAATTATTAATTATGTTGCTATAGTTAATTTCAAGTAGTTTTTAAGTTTGGATAGTCACATGAGCCTAATTTCTGCAAGAGTTCAGAATTTACCAGCATCTCCTTTTGTCATATTTGGTGCATTAGGAAGAAAATGCGATAATGTTATTAGCTTTGCGAGTGGTTCTCCCGGACACGGATTAATTCCTGGAGTTAAATCTGCTATTTATCAAGCTAGATCGGTAGAGATGTCTCTTTACCGCGCACCACACTATGGTTCACCGAAAGCGCGAACAGATGCAGTTCAATATTTTCAACAACGCTATGGTTTAGAGTATGACTCTAGTGAAATTAACATCACAGCAGGTTTTACCCACTTATTCTACTGTGTCTGTACCACAATTCTGAATCCAGGGGATGTTGTGCTTCTAATTGAGCCTGATTTTCCCCAATACCAACAACCGATAGAATTAGCTGGAGCTAAAAGAGTAATTATTCCGACAAAAGAAGAAGATAATTGGAAGCCAAAACCAGAGGCAATTAAAACAGCATTTGAAAATTATCCAGATGCCAAAATGATTGTTTTCAATTATCCGAATAATCCTTGTGGTGCTGTTTTGACTGAAGCGGACTGGAATGCGATCGCTGATACTTTAATGACAGAAGTTGATAGACGAGCAACAGTCGGAGGGACACCACTATTAGTATTGACTGATGATGCTTATGTGCCATTATTTCATCATCAAGATAGCCATGAATCTGCTACTTTGGGAGCAACATTACAAAAAAGATTAAGTGTAGCTCAGGGAGCGGAGAAACATTCTCTGGAACAATTGATGGAATCATTTTTTATTACCTGTAGTTTATCAAAAGAAAGTGTGGCAGGTTTATTGGTAGGCATAGGAGCTACGAAAAATACTAAGTTGTTGGAATTTTTGAGAATTACTCAAAAAGCAACTCTTATTAGTTCTAATTTTTTAGGAGAAGTAGCCTTAAATGCAATAATTCAACCCGATCCACACAACACTCTAAAATGGGCGCGTAAGATCTACGCGAGTCGCTTAAATCAATTCGCCTTGGGGCTAAATTCTATATTTGAAAAGCATGATCTCTTGAAAGTTTTCGATCGCCAACCAGCAAGTTTTGTGCCGCCAGCAGGAATGTACATATATACAAATTTTTCTCATTTAAAGGGTTTAAAAGTAAGTGTAGATTTTCTGGAACGTATACGGACTATCGTGGCAGGAAAATTTGATTTTCAATCGCTATTTTGTCAAAATCAAATTAATACAAACTTAGATGTGGCATTATGGTTATTGGTGCAAGCTAAAGTGAACGCAGTACCGATGGGAAAACCAGAAGATTGTTATGTACGATTTTCTATAGGTTTACCGCAAGCTCTTGTAGAAATTTCTCATCAAGAAATCGATCGCCAACAGACGGAAGAAAAAGGAGAAAAGCTGATAAGTCAGGCATTAAATCAAATTGATCAAAGTCTACAAAAATTGATACAATTTTAATAGGACAGGACTTACCCAAATTCACCTTAAAAATGCCATCTGTAGGGGCGAATGGCATTCGCCCTCAATTGATTTAGTATCCATGCGTAATATTATGTTCGGATAAACACTAACTATAAAGTCATTGCGACTGGAACGGAGTGGAAGGAAGCAATCTCAGGGTTTTGAGATATTTATTCCATCTATTCCTAATAATAACTATAGGACTTACGCATGAATGCTATTGGTAGTGGACTGTTTCAGCTAAAATAGTGCATTAGATTTGTCATTGCGAACGACAGTGTTTGCGGAGCATTCCGTCAGGAAAGCAATCTCTAGAGAGTTTTCTATTGCATCATTTAAGATGAAACGGTCTAGTAGGGTGTGTTAGCGCCAGCGTAACGCACCAAAACACTAATATATAGAGTCTTTGGGTAAGTCCTGAACTATTTAACCGAACATGATATAACTCCTGTAGGAACAGGACTTACCCAAAGAAACCGGATTTTTATGATACGTTAGACTTCTTGCAGGAGTCAGAGAATAGGGAATAGGGAATGAAACTGTTGATTTCATATCTTGAATTGATCAGGACTTACGCAGAAACGCTATATCGCTATATCTAGTAAGGGCGAATGCCATTCGCCCCTACAGATGGTGTATAACTCTATATTTTGCGTAAGTCCTGTTGATTTCATTTTTTATTTTTGGAGATGTCTGTTATTTTTATTATAGACATCTACGAAAAAACCCAGTTTCTGAGTTTGTCTGCGTAAGTCCTAACGAAAAAGAAAATCTATAGAACCCCTGAAGGTATCTTTGCAAAAGTGCTTATTTTTGGCAAAGGAGTCAGTCTTCAGGAGTCAGAAGTCAGGAGCTAGAGAAATAGGATAGGGGAAAAAGGTAGAAAAATGCCCCCATCTCCCCATCTCCCCATCTCTCAATAGATCCCAAATGGGTTCTATATCCATTTTGATTAAAGGAGTCTCAATATGATCCGAAAACAATTAGATGTCATAGAACTAAAGTCAGAAACACAAAGAGCGATCGCTAACTACTTAATAGATGTGGCAAGTAAAGGTTACGATCTCCAAGATTTCGATCCTCAGATGAAATATGCAGGGACAAAACTTTCCCTATCCCAACAAGAGGGTTATTATCCAAATTGCAATCTGACTGTTATCAAAAAATTAGGTTATGCTGTTAGCGAAATCCTACAAGAGCATGGAGAACAAGCAGCTTTAGATTGTTTCGAAGCTTACCGACAATTGTTTTCATCCGCTAGTAAATGTCAAGAAGGCAATGATGATTCTATTTCCTACATTCAAAAAATCAAAATGCTGCCGGACGATATGTTTTTAGACATAGATCCTGCCGATCTGATTTCTCCAAATGGGTTTAGGATTCCCGAACACTTAAATACTTGGGAAGAGATTCAGAAATATTCAACTAAATTGGTTGTGCCTAAACTACTATTGGGGGCAATTTGTGGGATTCACAATCAATTCCCCTGGATGGATTTAGATATGGATCTCAATTCCACCATGCACACAATGCGTCCAGATCCAGATAAATATGATGTTAATGCTGGATATGGAGGAGGTTCTATTAAGCAACATACTGATGGTTACTGGAATGAGCAGACGAATGTGCCTCTGATTATTGTTTTTCTGAGTATTAGCAATCCTAATCGAGAACCAACTGCTTTTATTCCTATAGAGGCGATTTTTCGGATTCCATCTCCAGAATTGCCAATTTACGACGACTGGGTAGCAGTTTTCCAAGACTTGATACCAGCAGAGCAAACTCCCGAACAATTTGTCAAATGGGTAGTTGAGGAAGCAACTAAACCTCAGTTTTCATTCGTGATGGGTGTATTGGGGGGAGATGCTAAACGAGGTGTTTATGAAACTCCACTTTTAGAAAAAGACGCAAGTTATGGTGGTTATTTATTGAGAGCTAAATCTACATTTCAATCTTCTAATCCAAATGGAAGCTTAGTTGTAGAGTTTACCAATCGCATGATTCAGTTTTTGGGAAATCAGGAAGTGTCAGATACATATTTAGAAGTTTCCCTATCCCCAGGAGAAGTTTATTTAGCTCTCAATGGATCTGGGTTATCAATTGATATGAATTCTAAATATGAACAAGACAAATATTTGTATCCAGTTAAGGGAGCAGCAACTATTCATGGCAGGGGTAAGTTATCAGCAATTCAAGGAAAAATTGATCGAACTTTAGCACGGGGTAATAGTTTGCTCTCTCCCGAAAGAACTTTCTACAGTCCGGAAGATGGAGCAGAATTACTTTTAGAAGAGATGAAAAAATGTTCTTCTAATCCTCAGCAAATATCGTTGGATAGAAATAGTTTCTTTCCAGACAAAGGAGTTGTTAGTAAGCTTCTCCAAGAAGGGGTTCGTGGTAACAAGTTAAAACGATAACAAGATAGAATTCAGAATTTAGAATTGGTAAATTTACCTTTTTTAATTCTATATTTTAGAAGCTGTTTGTAAATTCATATAAACCTCTCTCCAAGCCTCTCTCCTGCGAGGAGAGAGGCTTTGAAACCCCCTTCCCTACAAGGTAAGGGGGCAAGGGGGTTAGGTTTTATTGGTAAATTTACCGTATATAATTCAGAATGAAAAATTGGTAAATTTACCTTTTTTAATTCTAAATTCACAATCTTAATATAATAATTTTGGGTAAAAAAAATGGGTATTAAAGAGAGAGTAGATCGAGTTTACAGTTCTAATAATAATCAAGAACTTACGAAAAACTACGATATATGGGCAGATGAATATGAGCAAGATTTAATAGGAGATTCTGACTATCTATCGCCGGAAAAAGTAGCAGATTTTGTACTTAAATATGTATCTAAAAGTTGCAAAATTTTAGATGCTGGTTCCGGCACAGGTTTAGCTGGTAAAGTGCTATACGACTATGACTACACTAACTTAGTAGCGATTGATATTTCTGAGGGAATGTTGAACAAAGCACGTCAGAAAAATATTTACACTGAGCTATACAAACAAGTTTTAGGAGAAACTTTAGATTTTCCTACTAACTTTTTTGATGCAGTTATCTGTGTTGGCGTATTTACTTATAATCATGCTCCAAGTTCTGCTTTTGATGAGTTGATTCGTATTACCAAACCAGAAGGTTATATTATTTTTACTCTGCGTCCTGACTTTTATGAAATTAACCAATATTTCCAAACAAAGATGACTGCATTAGAATCATCTAGTCAATGGCAGTTTTTAGAACGTGGGGAGAAATATTATTCCCATCCTAATACAAATTCGGATACTATTTTAGAAGTCTGGACGTATCAGGTTATTTCATTAATGGATAATGGATAATTGATAATTACCTCTCCCTTTTAGGGAGACTTTAAACCTGAATTATCTAATTGTTTAATTATGAATTATATCATGTTCGGATAATCAGTTATGAATAAAATTTCAGCTCTGAGAGTAGGGAAAAGATATTACACTTCTACTTTTCTCCTGACTCCTTTCTCCAGGAATTCTGACTCCTGACTCCTGACTCCTGACTCCTTGATAATTATTTATAAGTATTCAACCGAACATGATATTATTTCGGTAAAATATAGAATTCAGAATTAAAAATTGGTAAATTCTCATTTTTAAATTATACAATTCTAAATTCTAAATATTACTTCTCAATAAATTAATGTCAAATTTTTCAGTAATTGATAGCTTTAATCAAGGTTACTTTAATAGCAAAGATATAGATTTGTTTTACCAAAGAGTATCAGGAGAACATACTCATTGTGGCATATTTAAACATTCTGATGAAGATTTACATATTGCCAAGAAACGAACTACAGAATACATGGCATCTCTATTAGAAATAGGCAGTAAAAGTCACTTGCTTGATTTAGGTTCTGGATATGGTGGAGCAGCAAGATACTTAGCTGAAAAATATGGTTGTCAAGTATCTTGTTTGAATATCAGCGAAGAGCAAAATGCGATTAATATTGAACGTAATCAAGAACAAAAATTTAGCGATCTAATTAATGTATACCAAGGTAGTTTTGAAAATTTACCCTTTCCTGACTCTACATTTAATGCAGCTTAGGCGCAAGATTCTTTTTTCTACAGCGATACTCAATTACAAGCTTTTAGGGAAGCAAATCGAGTTTTAGTCAAAGGCGGTAATTTTTTGGTTTGTACCTATTTTTTCAGTGGCGATCGCCCTTCAGAAGCAGACATAAATAAGGTAATGAACTGGTATACAGGAGGAATTCATAAAGTATATTTCTTGCATATAGACGAGTATAGAAAAGTTGCTAAGGAAATTGGAATGTCTGAAATTAAAATTATTGAATTAACAGATAATATTCTCTTGAACTACTTACAACTGTGGCAAAAAATGGAACAAATTCAAGCTGAAGAACAGCTATGGAGTCAAGAATTTTTTGATAAAAAAAAGCAACGATTATTAGATTGTTGTGAAATGGGTAAAAGTGGCTTGATTCAATGGGGAATATTGCATTTTAGGAAGTAGAGAAATCGCTACTTAGTATAACTTTGGACGGAAAAGATACCAAATGGGTTCTATAGAACCCATTTGGTATCTATTATTGGGAAGTGTGGGAGGTGTGGGAGGTGTGGGAGGTGTGGGAAGTGTGGGAAGTGTGGGAAGTGTGGGAAGTGTGGGAAGTGTGGGAAGATGGAGGCATTTTTCTACTTTTTTCCCCTATTTTATATAGAATCCGGTTATACAGTAATTGCAAAATTACTTTCTCTTAATACAGATGTTCTACTGAATACAAATTATAGAATTCATGCTATTCCAATCTTTTCTTTCTCCTGACTCCTGACTCCTGACTCCTGACTCCTAGAGCGATACGATAACTAATTACCCGGATTCTATATTATTTCTTCATCTCCTGACTTCTGACTCCTGACTCCTGACTCCTTTGCCAAAAAGCCTCACTTTGCCGAGATACCAAATGGCTTCTATAGGGCGTTTACAGCAGTTTTCATTTGGGTAAACCACAGTAGGGACGTTCCATGGAACGTCCCTACAAGGGCGTTGCTGAATTAAGGGATGAATATATATTAAGTGGGATGGGCATCCTGCCCGTCCACAAATATTAAGGAACAGGGGTAGTGCGTCAAGGAAGTGTGGGAAGTGTGGGAAGTGTGGGAAGTGTGGGGAGTGTGGGGAGTGTGGGAGGAATAATTGTACCTGTATCTTCCTGGGAAGTGTCTGTCTTTCGTCCTAACTTTTTGGTCTTAAAGGCTGAATTCTTTGCACTTTTTTCCTGACAAAAATCCTACAGCGCTTTTCAAATTGATGAACCACATTGCCATAAGCAAAACCTTGTAGGGACGTTCCATGGAACGTCCCTACTGTGGTCTACTGAAATGAAAACCGCTGTAAAAACTTTATATATCAGTGCTTTTAGATTAGATTTGCCAGTCCTACTAGGGCGTTTCCCACACTTTACGCTCTGCACAACCGGAACAGGCAAGATGCCTATTCCACTTCCACTTCCACTTCCACAAAACTATTAAAATCATCCCGCATTTATGCAACGCTCCCTACAAGATTCTGGTTGTGACGATGTAGTTCATCAATATGAAAAGCGCTGTAATACAAACCTGGTTTCTCTACCAGATTTGATATTACATCGTCACAACCAAAACTCTTCCCACACTCCCCACACTCCCCACCCTTCCCACACTCCCCACACCTCCCACTCTTCCCACACCTCCCACACTCCCCACTTTTACCAAGGAGTACCGATCATCATAAAAGAAGCCCAATAATAAGGATGGGAAAAACTCATGTTTTCAGCAAATTCAGCATTTGGCAGTTTCACACCATCATCCCCAACACGTCCACTTCTTAACCTTCCTGCTTCCAGACGTAGCTCCCCATTAATCATTGCTATCTGTGCTTGTCTCAATGCTTCTGCTTTCACAGTAGTGTCTTGGGAACTCAACTGCCGATAAAATTCTCTCATCAATCCTAAAGTTCCCCCGTCATCTACCTGCCATAAACTGGCTAAAACTGATTTAACTCCCGCTTGCACAGCTAATCCAGCAAAACCTAATTCTGCATCCAAATTACCGAAGGCAGTTTCACAAGCACTCAATACTAATAATTCTATTGGTTCTCCATTTTTGGCTAACTTTCGTAATTCATCAAACTTTAATTGTTCGTTCCATAACTGAATAAAAGAATCATTAGGTGCACTGGGTTGAAAAGAGCCATGAGTTGCTAAATGTACAATTCTTGCTCCCTGTTTTATCCGTTGTTTTTGGAGATTTTCTAATGTAAAACTTTCGTCAAAGAAAATTTTTCCCCGCCAATTTTGCCGAATCATTTTTAACTCTAGAGGAACAGCAGGTAAAGATACTATATTAGGGTCTTGAAAATCTGAAGCTCCCATTGCTAATACTGATAAATCTTTAATATTTTTGTAGCTAGTATCAGTCATATTAATACTAGGAATTAATCCCATACTGTACTTTTCTATCAAGAATTTTTCCCCATCATGGAGAGCGGCAAAAGGAATACTGCGCATGGCTGGATCGAGAGAAAATAGAAGTGTATTTATTCCCTGTTTTTGTAATTCTGGTTCTAGGGGTGAAATTAACAATTTATATAATTTTTGTGAGGCAGTTAAATATTTATTGGGATTGCTAGGACTGGGATGACTTACTCCTCCAATAAAGCTGCGCATTTGTTGACGTAATTCATCATTATTAGCAGCTTCCACTCTCTGAAAAATTGGTGAACCTTCAGAGGTAACTAAAATTAATTCTAGGTATTCAGGTTGAGAAATAATATAAATAACTGCTGGTTTTTTTCCGGTTTGATTAGCAACGGCAGTTAGTGATTCTCTAATACTTTTTTCAGTAATAGTTGGTGAGTTATCTAGATTAATGTTTAATTCATTAGCAAAAGCTGTACTACGAATTTTATCAATTTTATCCAGTGATACTCGGCGATTTAAACTAGCAAGAATTAGATTTGCTGACTGGGTGTTAATAGTTGGTACTTTCGGATCTGAAGTAATATCGCTTCCGAGACTATTATTTTCTTTTTTACTCTCATTGTTAACCAGTTCAGTTGAGGAAGATTGAACTAGAGAACTATCTTCTAATTCACCAGTTTCAGCAGAAGAAACAGTAGATTCTTCTAAATTAGAATTGGCATTTTGCTCTAGATTAATATTTTCGTTAATCACCATATTTTCAGTGGGATATCTCGGTTGAACATTAACTTGGCCGTCAACATTATTAATAGAATTACTGCCACTAGCAAAATTAATTTGATTGCTCATTAGACCGATGGTGCCTCCACCGTTATTTGTAATTTTACCTACTGTTAAATTTTCACCAGAAATAATTAAAGAACTGCTTCTGTTTACAATTGATGTTCGATTGTCTATAGTAAATGAACCGCTGCGATTTTGGTCACTATCGGCTACAAATTTGACCTGAGTTTGAGCTGTATCTAATCTTTGACTATCAGCGTTTAAATTTAGTTGATTATCAGATAAATTATTAATCGTAATATCGTTAGTTGCTGCCAAGGTAACATCTGCATTATTAGTCATTTGTTCTAAAGAATTTTCGGAAATATTCAAGTTGCTAAACTGATTATTTTCTCCATCCAAAACTTGGAAATTATTTTCTGAGTTGACTGTAATATTCTCTGATTCCAGTCGTATCTCCCCAACATTATTATTAGCACTTAAATCAACTGTGCCACTAAGACTTCCTCCACCAGAAATTTCCACAGACCCACCTTCCCCTAAATTTCCACTACCCCGGGCGCTGATGTGGCCAGATATATCAATCTGCTGACCAGCGATCGCTACATTTCCACCCCTACCAGTCAAATTAGCGTTGGCAGAAATTACAGAATCTGAGCTGATATAAATGTTAGTATTATTTTCCTGGTTAACCGTATAATTACTTAGGTTAACTGTTCCACCACCACCATCCCCTGAGACATTAATATTAGCTTGGTTAAGAGCGATCCGATCGCCCAAAATTTCTACTTTTCCCCCTACTACCCTTGTATTGTCCTGACTCAGAGGAGGTACGGAACGGTTAGTAAATTGAGTGTTTGAAGCATCAATATTACCGGAGATAACCACGGAACCGGGGGTAGTTGCTACTGTTTCATCTCCAGTTAGGATAAACTGCCCATTTTGATTCATAGTGACTTTTGTCGCATGACTCCTGGTACCTTCCCCAGTCAACATCTGTGGTAAAGACAAAGGATCTATTTGCCCATCTGGAGTATTTGGTAAGCGATCGCTGGATATTTCCAAATTCAGCAAATGTCCTTCTTGGCTAATTCTTACTATGGACTGATTTGGCACAGCAGCAATACGAATCTCGCCCCCGGGGGCCGTGATAGTGCCATTATTAACGACGCTCCCGGCCATGAGAGTGACGTTTTGTCCTGGTTTGACTTCCAGGTTGCCATTATTAATAATTGGTGCGGGTTCTTTGGGGAAGGTAAAGGCAGTGGGATTTCCCACCAGTGAGGCATAGTTATTTTTATTTATGGCGCTGAACCACTGATTATTAAATTGGATGCCAGTAGCAGTAGTGGCAGACAAAGCTCCGGGTATATTCAGTTGTGCATTTTTACCAAAAAGAATTCCCGCTGGATTAACAATAATTAGGTTAGGATTTCCTCCTTTTACTTCAATTAAACCGTTAATAAATGAAGAGTTACCACCATTTACACGAGTGATAATATTTTTAATTGTTTCGGTTGAGGAAAAGCTTGCTGTTTGACCTTTATCAAGATTAAATTCGCGAAAACTGTGGAAAAGATTTGCTCCGTCTTTTGATAGTCTACCGCCATGAATATTGAAGCGATCGCCTGCTTTTTCAACTATTGTATTTGTACCATCTGTTGATGTTTTAATAGGTTGTGCTTTGGCTACAGGAGGTAATAGTAAGTAGGCTAAATAGCTAATTGGAGATATTCTAGCTGCTATATTTGCGATTGGCGACAGATAGACAGTTGATCGTTCAGAACTGTTTTGAGATTTACTAACTTGAGATTTTTTTGTTTTAATTTCGGAGTTTTTATTTCCTATTTTTCTGAAAATTTCTGTTTTTGCTTTAGATGATTTTGGGGATTCTGATTTCATATTACTTTCTCCGTTTACTCTCGAAAAATAAATAGGAATAGCCGATCATTTTATTGAGCAAAAAAATTAATTGAAATTATATTTAATAATTGCGATTATTTATTAACTATTTGCCGAGCATAATTACGTTCAAAATTGTTCATAATAAAATTAATACTAACAATTTTTAAATCACACAAATATTAAAATAAAATCAAAATTTATCTACATCTTATTTTTATAAGAATAGCTAATTTTATAGCTTGACCTGGTATCTTTTTGTTTCTTAAGTCACTTATGTTGACGGGTATAACCATACTAGGTATCCAACCTTGAATGGTAATAACTTAACCTAGTGGGTCATTTCAGTTATCAGTTAGCTTCATATCGTTTGAACTGCGTTAAAAGTAACTCTGGCGCTCACCATTGGGATTGAAATGATGAACCAAATATTTTTTTTATCCCCTTAAAAAGGGGAGGCAAGAAACCTTATTTTTTAATAAAGTCAAAATCTTAAAATTAGAATTTCAATCAAACTATTCATAATATGTGAATAACACAAATACTAAAATCAAAGCAAAATGTATCCACATTTTATTTTTATAATAGCTAATTTTATAGTTAAATCGTATATTTTTGATGGGTATAACCATATTAGGCATTTTACCTTAGTGGGTAGCAAACTACCTAGCGGTTAATACCAATCACTGGTTGTACCCCTCTTAAAACTGAAATCTGCTAATATATGAAAAAAACAGAAATTTCCTTGACTTTCATGGGTATTTATTAGTATAGTAGATAGTGGGTTTAACCCCTACGGGCTTTTGTACCAAATGGTTGACAAACAAGCATAGGGGTCAAACCAATCATTTGTTATACCACCCGTAAAAAAGGGACTAAAATACATGAAATGATTGGGTAAATTACTTAAATAATTGTTGGTAATTCTTGAATATATCCAAAATATATCCAAATAGTGGGTGTAACCAATCATGTATTTGACTAGCCACACAAATATCTGTTCTTTAAACATTTGATAATTAAGTAAAAAGTAATAATGAACACTAAAGCTTTCTCAAGTCCGATCAAAAAATTTACTGGCCTCCTAGTAACTATCGGTGCCACCGCTTTAATTGGTTTGCCAGTATTAGCACAAAACTATTATTCTGCTGCGATATTTAATCCACGGCGAAACTCAACAAGTCGCAGTGTTGATGGTACGATTGCTGGAGAATTTGATGCAGCTATTAAGTATTATCAGAATTTCCAAACCTTTGCAGAAGCAGTAAACCAAGCAGGGTTAATGGAAAAGTTCCGCTCATCCAATTCCCCTGATGCCAACAAAGTAGAATATACAGTGTTTGTCCCCACAGATGAAGCTTTTGCAGCTTTGCCAGAAGCTACAAGGAAAGAGCTATTCAAACCAGAAAACAAAAAGAAATTGCTTAAACTTTTGAACTATCACGTTGTTCCTGGTACTGTTTCTAATGAAGAGGTGGCTGAGGGAATGGTAGAAACTATTTCTGGCGATCGAATTAAAATTAATCTATATGATACTGAGGAGAAAATTACTCTGAATGAGTCAAGCACTATTGAGTCATCCCAACGTGCTAAGAATGGAGTGATAATATTAGTGGATGAAGTCTTGATGCCACAAAAACTTTAATGAAGTCAGAAGTTAGAAGTTAAATTATAGCGCTATGCGCTAGGGAATAGGGAATAGTAAGCTGTCAAAGGGTTTTTCTTATAGGGAAATGCTCCGCAAACAGGATTTACAAATTTCCGCACCCTTTGCTTCGACTGCTATATTACTTTATTCTCTTGATCGAACTAGAAAAAAGATTTAACTGATAACTGATTAAAAGACATGGTTCCACGACTCAATTATTTTGATAACAGGACTGACACACATCAAACCTAGAAACCCGGTTTTGGCAGTCCTGCTCCCGTAATGGTAGATTACGAACAAGATGCTCCGACTATTCTCGTAGCAAAAATAATTAGGGTTTGCGCTCAAAAGTCTTATGGGTGAGGCACCCCTAACCCCTCCGAGGAGGGGGAGTCAGGAGTTGTAGGGGCGATTCGCTTGCTCGCCCCTACAGGAGGAATGGGGAATGAGCGAGGAGACAGGAGGAAGAATTATCCCTTGATTTTTCTGTGATAGTCAACCCAAAATCCTAACTTTTTGAGACTCCGAGAACGAAAACCTTGTACTTTTTCCAGAGCAAAAAAGGCTAAAACCTTTATCTGTAAATACTTTTAGATTTAATCAACAAGCCCTAATTACAATGCACGACTATCCCGGTTTGATCATAGATTTTTATTGTTTAAACCAAGGATTTTTTGTAGCAACCGAGTTTCGCGTGCGTCAGTGCTAATCATCTATGATTTCACGGTAAGAGTGTCAAGACTCCTCTAAATTATTTGCAAGTGTCACCCACTCCTGGACACTTAAATCTTCTGCACGACTTTGAGGATTGACTTTTAACTTTTCTAATAACTCGGAAAGGCGATCGCGATCGACAACTCCTTTCAGATTATTTCTCAACATTTTCCGTTTACTAGCAAAACCCAATTTAACTAAATTTTCCATTTGTTTTGGATTATTTGCTTGGGGTTCTATTAATTGAGGGCGTAATCGTATTACTGCCGAATCTACTTTGGGTGGCGGATAAAATGCTTTAGCAGGAACATCACAAATAAATTCACAGTTGGCTAAATATTGAATTTTTACTGATAGGGAACTATAAGCTTTTGAGTCTGGTTTAGCACAGATTCTATCTGCTACTTCTTTTTGTAATAATAAGACAATTAAATCATAAGTATTGGTTAGAGGTTGGGCAATGGTTCCTAATAGTTTTTCTAGGATTGGTCCCGTGATATTATAAGGTATATTAGCCACAACTTTATTAAGATTTTGGAAAGCCGGAAATTGTGCCAAATTAGTTTCTAAATCTAGGGATAAAATATCTCCTTGTAACAATAAAAAATTTTCTACAGAGCCAATTTTTTTGACCAATTTTTGACATAAATCTCTATCAATTTCTACTGCAACAAGTGAACCTGCTAGAGGTAATAAACGATGAGTCAGGATACCTGTACCAGGCCCAATTTCTAGGAGGCGATCGCTCTCGGATAATTCAGCAGCTTGGACAATTTTATTCAGAGCTTTATCACTCCTCAGCCAATGTTGAGCAAATCTTTTTCGAGGTTTAATAGTCATTTTAGTTATATAACAGGGAATAGGGAACAGGGAACAGGGAACAGGGAATAGTACATCTGCAATAAGGGGACTGGAACTCAAGAATATTCTCTTTTTTTATCCTCTTAAAAGAGTCGGCACCAGACCCAAATTTTTCGGTCGTAATATGTCGTAATCCTAATTTCAGTTGTAATATTTTATCGTAGGGGTTTGGTTTCCAAATCCTATTTTACCGAATAATTAAGGTATAAAGCCTCTCCTTTAAAGGAGAAATAAGAAAAAATTTTCATGATTAGTCAATTCTCTTCTTTTCAAGGAGAGGTAATAATTAATTAATAATTATTAATTATTAATTGTTGAATACCAAACCCCTACCTACAGTTTTTTCTCACAAATCATTTAGGATTGCTATATAACCAAATTACATGAATTTACAGCAATTTCGGAGGCGCGTGAGGTACAAAATTTTATTTAGTAATTTTGGCAGTTCAAGCATCCTGTTTGTTACAGTCTAGAAGGCTGAACTGCAAAAAGATTAAGTGTACCTCACAATCCTCATGCATTGCTGTAATAGATATCTCCAGAAAAGAGGGAGTGGGGGGAAATAATTGATGAATAAGA
Organism: Okeania sp. SIO3I5; assembly: GCF_010672085.1. GTDB lineage: Bacteria > Cyanobacteriota > Cyanobacteriia > Cyanobacteriales > Microcoleaceae > Trichodesmium. Next base: position 7,926 of record NZ_JAAHHT010000159.1, on the reverse strand, counting down.
GTTAGATAATTGATTTGATTTTTTATTATTGGAGATGTCTAATAAACATTTAATTCCCTCATAACTTTTTCCCGTTTTTCTGGAGGAGATTGTGGCAATCCTTTCCCTAGTAAAGATTCTAATTTTGGAGAAATAATTATAGTTCTATTATTATCTATTATCAGGTGTTGCTTGACCTCTTGTTCCGTCAAAATACCTTTGTTAATATAAGTTTGTAATAACTTATGAATAATCAAGAAAGAATGATAAACAACTGATGTTAACTTAGCTCCAGGAATGTGAATATATTGTTCGCCAGTTTGATGCTGATAATGATAACGAATAGGATTATGATCTCTTTTAGCAACTTCTAATTCATTTGCAGGTTTTTGACCGGGATAAACTTGAAGATTTTTTTTCAACTTTATTGGTTCTAACTGTCCTACCCAAGGTATCCATTGAGATACTCCTTGTTGAATAGCTTGGAGAATAGAAGTTTCATTTCGATTACCAAAATAGTTAGTTTCATCCCTTATCCAACTTATCCAATTTTGAGGTAAATTGAATGGAGTTTTAGCCAAAGGAATATAGAGTTCTGCTTGATCATATTCTAATCCATAAAAAATAGCCAAACGATCCTCACCTGCTTTAATGATTCCTGCGTATTGCCCGCGAATTAGTAACGTACTGGAGAAATTTTCTATCAATTGAGGAATTTTATTCTTGAGATTTTCGGGAATTTTATATAGTCCATAAACTTTTAATTTAACAATATTTCCTACTTCTTTCTCTCCTGAAAAAGAGGGAATTGGAATTTCCAATCCTCCTGCATATCCTGTATTAATAACTGTGTTGAAGTATAAATTTTCTTCATGGTTAATCTTCAGTTTAAATCCTCGATCGCTGAGTTCGATATTAGTCACTCTATGATTAGTTTGCAGATTAATTTTTTGCTCTTTTATTAATTCATTAAGCAATTGACTTAAATGACTACAATATTCACCGATATTTAGAACTGGTTGTTTAACTTTAACTGCTCCATTGAAGGAATTTTTGTCTCCAGTTCCCCATAAAATTTCTTCTGTATCGATCTGCTGAACCAGTTCTTGTGCAGAGCCAAAAATTTGCTCTGATGGATAATTATTAATGTGGTTCTTGTAAATTTCCATCAAATTTTTACTAACATCTTTGAGAGTTACGCCTTTTTGATAAATGGCTGTATTTCCTTCGATGTTAGGAGCTACATAGTTGACATAGTTATCTTCAAAAACATAGTCAGGCATGACTTTTTTAAACAAAATAGTTTGCTTAAACAAAAGTTCTAATGTAGAAAAATGTCCTCCATAAACAAAATGATGTAAAATCCCTGTATTATTAAGGGAAGCACTGTAATGATTTAAGGGAATAGATTCAGCTTCTAGAAGTGTTACTTTGGCAATTCCTAATTGAGAAAGGATAGAAGCAAGGGAAATTCCCATAGCTCCCCCACCAATAATAGCGATTTTTTGTTGTGCTTCTAGGGGAATATTAAATAGTTGTTCGTGAAACATAAATTATCAAGAATAAAGGTTGAAATATTAAAATTTGGCGTTGGTTAATGATTGTATGATTTTTAGTAGTCAGTAGTTAGTAGTTAGTAGTTAGTAGTTAAAATATCTTTTTTCCTTACTATCTATAAATCTTATTCCAATAGGAATTTCATACCTTATTTCACCAATGTCTAAAATTTAAAATGTTGTCAGACAGTAATGTTTATTAATTTAACTTTTCAAAACAATCTTAACCAAGCAAAGATTAATGTAGCAGTATTTTTTGAAAATAGTATAAGCTTTTTAGTAAGCATTCAGCTATCAGCTATAAGCTATTATTTTTGGTATAAGTTTAAAGCTATTAGGACTTACACAAAGAAACCGAGTTTTTAGGAGAAATCGTTGTTTTTAACAATTAACATTGACGAAAAAAACAGGTTTATAGTTTCGCCTGCGTAAGTTCTGAGTTATATTATACCATGCATGAAAAAAGAATGTTACAAATAGTTTTGTCAACAAAAATGGTTAAAGTCAGATGTATATTTGGCAGAATCGAATTATTTCAGGTTCAAAAATGATAATAACAGCTCTTTCTACTGACTACTGACTACTGACTATTGACTACTATAAAAGGAGTTAAAACTAATGACGACAACTAAAATTCACTTGTGGACGGTAACAGAATACCATAAAATGATCAACTGCGGTATTCTTACACCTGAATCCCGTGTCGAACTATTAGAAGGTTGTATTGTTGAAATGAATCCTCAAGGTGCCCCCATGCTGCAACAACTCAACGGACATCTGATTATTTAAAAGTTCAATTAAATCAGAAAGCTCATGTCAGAATGCAGTTGCCAGTTACATTATCAACTTCCGAACCAGAACCAGATATTGCTATTGTTAAAATCGATCCGCAAGTTTATGGCGTTCGCGGAGCGTGGCGTCAGCCGTATCGCCACCCCAGTTCACAGGAAATATTCTTTTTAATCGAAATTTCCGACACAACCTTGAAAATAGATAGACAAGAAAAAACACTTATTTATGCCAAAGCAAATATTCCTGAATATTGGGTTTTAGATGTAAGTAACCGCCAAGTTTATATCTGTCGCTATCCCACACCAAAAGGTTACAAATCAGAAACTATTTTGTCAGATAGTGGAGTAATTAATCCCTTGAATTTTCCATCACTTTCTTTATCTTTTGCAGAAATGTTTTTGCCATAGATAATTGAACTCTTGTAAAAGTTGGGAATAGGCAATAAATTTTCAGGAAGAAGGAACAAAAAAAGAAGCGATCGCTCTCCCCAAATTACCGTTATATAGTATACCCTAAAATCGACGAAATGGTACAAATAAAAAATCAACTTACATTGCAAGAGTTTCTCGAACTTCCTCCTGGAGATGGAGATATTATTTATGAATTTATTGATGGAAAAGCAGTAGCAAAAATGCCACCAAAAAAATTTAATTCTAAATTGACTCGTGCATTATTATATTTAATTGATGAATGGTGCAAAGACAAAGGTGAAGTTTATCCAGAATTAGCAATTAAGTTAACAAAAAAAGGAAAAGATTGGATGCCTGTTCCAGAATTATTATATCTTGCTGCTGAACGTTTTCCTGAAGACTGGGAAGAAGATTTAGCTTGTTCTGTACCACCAAATTTAGTAATAGAAATTATTTCTCCTGGTCAGACATTTGGTAAACTCACAGCTAAAGCTAGAGATTATTTAGATGCGGGTGTATTAAGGGTGTGGGTTGTTGATAGTAAAGCTAGGAGTATTACAGTTTTTTATCCAGATGCACCGCCACAAACTTATATGGGAGATACTGTACTGATAGATTCTTTATTTGAAGAATTAGAATTAACTGCTGAACAAGTTTTTAATAAAGCAGGAATTTCTACTATAAATTAGTTCTAGTTAATTAGACAGCAAATTCTTATTTAAGAGTAAGCATTCAGCTATCAGCTATTAGCTATTGCTGAAAAAAACTGTCTTCAATAATTAATAATTAATAATTAATTATTACCTCTTATGTAATAGAAGGATTGGTTAAAAGGAATTTTTTTCTTCTCAAGGGGAGATTATATGACGCACTTCGGAGCGGCTTTGTAAGAGAGGGATATCTCACCATCCTATCCTAGGTCATGCTCCGCAAACAACCGCTTTTTTCTCCTTTCAAGGAGAGGCTTTAAACCTTATTTTTTCGGTAAAATATTACAACTAAAATAAGATTGCTATCTCGAACGTTGTATGTAATGTCCCTACACACTCCCCCACTTCCCTACTTTAGAAATGTTTATTGAAGGTTGTTCTGTTTTGAACCACTACTATAAGGTATATTATATTCATAGCCTGATTCCCACATCTTAATATCAATTGTATTTTTAAAAGATTTTGAATTATCATCAATTAACTTGGCTTTTATGAGGCAGTAATGCATGAAATTTTTAGATTGTTTTTTGAGGGTTTCCAACCATAGTTTTTCTTCATCAGATAAAGTTGGATTCCGATTGCAGTACCAATCAGAAAAAGCAAATGGTTTTGGATAGATATATGTTAATTCCAAATTCCAAATACCATGAGAAAACAACATTGGTAATTCCTTTTCAATCGAAGCCTGATTTTCATCACCTAATGACATTAAATATGCTCTATATTCTCCACCAATTACCAAGTGTTTAATTGAACCAATCATACTTTTTCTAAAAATTTCAAGTCCATCTAGACCACCATTACAATAAATCTTTCAATTAGGAGTTACTTCAGACATGACTCTGCATCACAAATAAATTGTTTTGTAGATTCATTTTGTAAAGTTGAATTATTGGCATAATTTCTGCTATCTTTTTCATATATAGTGCTTCCCGTTGTTATGAGGTACACCCGTCGCGGGCAAGATGCCCGCACTACAATTTTCAACATTTACCCCGTACATCATTTGCCGGAAATCTGCTGTATAACAATCCTAAATTGATTGTGACAATTTTTATATAGCAGGGAAAGAAATACTTAGGATATTTTTTAATTGCCTATTGTTTGTTAAGTATTTTGTTTGAATTTTTACTATTGTCGTAACAAACTATTTCTTGGCTATAATAAGCTGAAAACATGAGCAAATTCTGACTCCTGACTCCTGACTCCTGACTCCTCCCCCTACCAAAAAACTTTTTCAGGAAACCCTAATTAGTTCTAGTTAATTATATTATCGAGTAATATCATGTCAAAAACTTTCTCTCTTCTAGCTTTTTATACTTTGAAAAAAGAATGTTACAAATAGTTTCAAATAATATATGTGAAATAATTTCCTGAAATTACTGTAGTGTCAAAGTTTTGAACTTATAAAATATGACTTTTAATTTTTAACTTTTAACTTTTAACTTTTAACTTTTGAATTTTGCATTTTGAATTCCCACTACATTTCAGTAAAATGTTTATACAATAAATGATGAATAAATTGATAGCGATCGCCAATTCTTTGTAACAATAATTGACTACTAGCATAATTCAGAAAACGACGATAATTCCAGGGAATATGCCCATTACTAAATAAAACAATTCGCAGCACCAAATTTTTCAATCCGGGCAAACCAATTAATCCACCAATTAATCCACCAATAGCACCACTAATTAACCCTTCCTTTAATTCCCAAATCAAGGTAAAAATAAATCCAAAAGTAAACCCCCAAAATAAGACACTAATCAAATTAACAATTAACTGATATGTCTGTAACTCGCCATGAGGATCTAGCCAACTTGACTGTAATTTTTCTATTCTAAATTCCTGAGTATTTTCTGCTGCCATTCGTTGTGCTAACCATGTCAACCACCGTCTTGTTTGTTCTGGTAGTGGTTCTTGGTTTTTAGAATACCATTTATAGTTATTTTCTCCTCCTAATTGAGAACGAATATAAGCATTTAATAAATATTTTTCTCTTCCATCTTTAGAAGTAATTCTTCTCCAAGCAGCAATTAAAATTTCCTCATAAGCTAAAGTCATCATACTTAACATTAATGGTATTTTAGCTAAATTTAATAACTCTGGTTCATCCTGAATATAATTCCAAAGTTCTCGACTTCTAGCAACCAATAAATAATCTTGAATCTGGCTATTTTTTAAAGGTTGTAACAAAACAGCAGCATTCACTCTTAACTTATTCTGACAATTTTTATAAGCTGCAAAACTACTACAAATAACCAAGTGTTTTGGTTGAAAATCCACTGAGAATTTATTAATCTTTTCTAAGCAATATTCAGACAATTCTAGAGATACTTGATCAAACCCATCTATTAAAGGTAATAATAGCTGATTTTCTAACCACTTCCTAGTAATTTTATTGGGAATATTATACTGAAACTTAAGTTCTTCGACTAACCAATCCGAAATTTCCCGATTATTATTTTGCCATTTTGAAAGGTCTAATAAAACTGGAATTGGCGTGTTTGCCTCCTTTTCCGCCCGAATTATAAGTCTTCTTGCTAATTCCAGTAAAGTTGTAGTTTTGCCACCTCCAGGATTTCCTAATATTAGTAATTTTCCTTTCATCCTGTCAAAAACCTGCATAATATTTACTTTAGCAGGAAGTTGAAAAATAGGGCGCTTTCCTACCTTTACTTCTAAATCCCAAGAACGTTTTAATTGTTGAGGTGGTTGCTGACGGACAAGATTAACTATCACTGCATGGTGTAGAGACTGCGATCGCAGTTGCAGAACTTCTCTCTTAACTGTATTTAATAGTTTATCGCGATTTCTTTGCACCTTTATATAACTCTATTTTTACATGGTTTAATTAGCTGTAGCAATCCTATTTAAGTTGTAATATTTTACTGGTAGGGGCGATTCGCGTTTGCGAATCATTCCGTAGGAAATCGCCCGTAGAGGAATCAGAAGTCATAATTGTCAAAGTTTTTAGTTCAAATTAACTATTATAAAAATTGTCACAACCAATGCTCGGATTGCTATATTATGTAGTTAAAATATTTATAATATATTTGCTTTAATACTTATAGGACTACGCATTAAGGTTAGGACATTTCTAAATCCTGTTTGCGGAGCATTTCCCTATAAGAAAAACCCTTTAAAAGTCTGCTGTTCCCTGTTCCCTATTCCCTGTTCCCTAGCGCGTAGCGCTATAACAGTTCTGCTTGTAATTAAAATTAAAATTGACTCAAAAAGTAAACATCTAAATTAAGTCGATCAGGAGCTAAAAATTATGTCATTAAATATAGGACAACTAATCATTACAGGAATAGCTGGACTTGCCAGTGCCACTTCCATAGCTTATTTCACAATTCAGTCTGGTTCCTCACAACTTGCTAGTAATTCTTTCCAGGCAAAAAACTTGGATAACAACCTAGTTTCTCATCAATCAAAGTCCTCATCTTCAACTCCCAACTCCTCAGATTTAGTTAGTCAAAAATCTAGTCCAGTTGTGATTACACCACCAACATCGGGGTGTAAAATTAATATGGCCATAGTAGACGATCCTGATGCACCTTTGAATGTTCGTAGCAGTCCAGAAGTTAAAAAGGGTAATATAGTTGGTCAACTTAACAATAATACCTTTGTTTCTGTCGCAAATGAACAATCTGGTTGGCTAGAAATTACTAATCCTGTTACAGGTTGGGTTGCCAAGAACCGAACTCGCAGTAGTTGTGCAAAAGTAGATCAGACTATTACTTTTTCCCCAAAAGGTGACACAGCTATTGTTAGAGGTCAGATTATTGGTACTGGTAGTCATAACTACCGAGTCAGGATGATTCAGGGTCAGACCTTAATTATCAAAAATTTAGGAGATGTTTTTCCAGCAATTATTAGTCCTGATGGCCAAGTTATGGCAACAGCATCCAATGTTGAAGGTAGAGAAAGTGAATGGACAGGTATAATACCTGTGAGTGGGGTATATACTTTACAATTAGATTCTAATTTCCGTGGATTTGAATATGAATTTTTAGTGTTAATAGAAGGGAACGAGAATTTTTAGTTCAAACTTTCAATAAATTGTTAATTTTCCTTCTTTTTTCTAGTGGCAATAATTAGGGTTTCCTGATTAAATTTAAAAGTATTGACAGAAAGAAGGCAATTGCCTTCTTTCTGTCGAAAAAAGTATCAGGTTTTCAGCTATTCATGCTCAAAAAGTTAGGATAAAAGGCAGACAAGCACAGAAAAATCAAGCTACAATTACCCCTCCTACTTCCCACACCTCCCACACCTCCCACACCTCCCACACCTCCCACACCTCCCACACGAACCACACGAACCACACGAACCACACGAACCACACCTCCCACACGAACCACACGAACCACACGAACCACACGAACCAACCTCCCACACGAACCAACCTGAAAAGCACACGTCAGAAACCACCACACCTAATTCCCACAACCCCGCACCCCATCCACCCCCTGAAA
>NZ_JAAHHT010000158.1 GCF_010672085.1 Okeania sp. SIO3I5 | reverse complement strand
TACGGGAGCAAGATGCTCCCGTACTCGCGGGCAGGATGCCCGCACTGGGCATTGGAGCGATCGCTCTGTTATTACTTTATCCCTCCTGCCTCCTGCCCCCTGCCCTCTGCCTTCTCCTGCCTCCTGCCTCCTGCCTCCTGCCTTCTCAATTAGCGCCAACCAGAAGACATAATCTGATTATATGTGGGATAATTATAGGGAGCCGGATCGTTATAGTTAGCTCCGTGCATCAAGTCCATACGAATTGTTACTAGGTCTTGACCCCGCCCATGTACCACATCTACTGCTAGATGAGGAGAAATAATATCGGGTCTTTTTACGGGAGCTGCTTGTTTAGGTAATCTCATATTTTTTACTATAGATTCATTCGATTTTTTTAAATTTATAGGGCTTAAGCAAAATATTGTAATTCCGTCATTGCGAGCGACAGCGAAGCAATCCCGAAATTGGTTCCTAATGCGTAAGTCCTGTAATAGTATAAACCACAATAGAATAATTGTAATTCCGTCATTGCGAGCGACAGCGAAGCAATCCCGAAATTGGTTCCTAATGTGTAAGTCCTATCTAATTTATAATAGTATAAACCACAAAAGAACAAACGTTACAATTGTTAAAATTTTTTTTGTCTTTTTTGGATTTTTTGCCACCTTATAGGTGTATACTTGAGTCTGAAAATATAATTAATAATATCTTTTAATCGTGCCAGACTTTGCAGATATTCCCGGACTAACCAAATTATGGACTCACACTAAGGGCGACCCACGCATTACTGTAGCTCTCCTAGATGGAACTGCTGATATAGAACGTGGTTGCTTTCAAGGAGCTAATGTTACCAAAATTAATTCTTATTGGCAAGAAGCAGTAGAACTTGACCCCAAAGATATAGATGCCTACCGAGAAATTCAGAACTCGGATGAAAAGAGTGAAGCGAGACAGGCAAAACTGAAAGAAGCTATCCCAGACGAACTAACTTTACAAATTCTGGGAGCAGCTTTCCACGCTACCCATGTCTTTAGTAACATTTTCGGACAACCAGGTACTCCCGTGGAAGGTATTGCCTACAAATGTCGGGGCATTAATATTCCTCTTGGTTTTGGTCATGACTATTATATCGACCCCATAAATTTAGCTCGTGCTATTAACCTAGCAGTAGATTTAGGGGCAAATATTATTCACTGTGCTGCCTGTCGCCCTACCCAAACAGGTATTGGTCACGAAATTCTGGCAAAGGCAGTACGTCAAGCTCAGGAAAATAATGTTTTAATTGTGGCTCCCACTGGCAATAATAAAGGTGAATGTTGGTGTCTCCCTGCGATTTTGCCTGGAGTAATGTCCGTCGGGGCAATGAAGGATAACGGGCAAGTCTTCAAATTTAGTAACTGGGGCGGACAATATCAAAAACAAGGTATTATTGCTCCCGGAGAAAATATTCTCGGCGCTCAACCAGGAACGGAAGAAACTGTCCGCAGTAAAGGTACCAGTTGTGCAGCGCCAATGGTGACAGCGATTTCCGCATTGCTGATGAGTTTGCAGTTGCAGCAAGGGGCATCTCCAGATGCAGAAGCAGTCAGGGCAGCTTTAACAAATAGTGCTATTCCCTGTACTTTAGAAGATACGGAAGAAGTCGAACGTTGTATGTTGGGTAAGTTGAATGTTGCCGGAGCTTATCAACTTTTGACTGGAAAGCAGTTAGAGGCAGTGGGAGTTTCTACCGCCAAGGCAAGGCCAGAGGCAGATGTAATATTGGAAGATGCTGGAGTTGATGTGGCAGAAGTTATGGCGGATGAAACTGCTGTAGTTCCGGCCCAGGAAAGTTCTCCCATATCTTTTTCTGTGCCAGTGGGAGAAAATAGAGAGGGTGTGACAAATGCGCCCGCAAATATTACTGCTGCATCAAGAGGTGAGCAAAACAATATCAAACCCACAAAAACAGCTCAAACTGCTGATGGTATTACCCCTAGTGCTGGCTCCAATATGATTTATGCTTTGGGAACAGTGGGTTATGATTTTGGCACCGAGGCACGACGGGACTCTTTTAAACAGTTGATGCCAGCAGTTATGTTAGACGGGGTTGAAGTACCAGCTAATCCCTATGATGGTCGTCAGATGGCCGATTATCTGGATGCTAATTTATATGAAGCTAAGTCTTTAATCTGGATCTTTAGCATAGAATTAACTCCTATTTATGCCCTCAGACCAGTAGGTGCATTTGCCGACGATATTTATGAAACTCTGCAAAATATGTTGGCAGGAGAAGTGGAGGCAGAAGACCATGAAGATTATATCGACAGGGTGAGTATTACCGGGAGATTAACAGACCAAACAGTAAAATTGTTTTCTGGGCAAACCCTGCCTGTGGTGAAAATAAATAGTTCCAGGGGAATGTATGGTTGGACAGTGAATACTCTCATAGATAGTGCCCTGGAGTCAGTCAGTGCGGAACGAGCAGAAGCAGAGGAGGAGGCAATACGGAAATCTCTGAGAAGCTTTTTGGAACGGGTTTATTATGACTTGCGGAACTTGGGGCAAGCCGACCGCGATCGCGCCATTAACTTTGCAGCGACAAATGCTTTCCAAGCAACGGCAACTATTTCTGAAGCAGTGGCAATTGGGATGGAATTGCATAGTATAGAGGTAGAGAAGAGTCCTTTCTGTCGTTATAATAGTAACTGTTGGGATGTGAAGTTGAAGTTCTTTAACCCAGATAATACGAGGAGAGCAAAGAAAGTTTATCGTTTCACCATTGATGTGTCTGACTTAATGCCTGTAACATTGGGTAAAGTCAGGTCTTGGTCTGTGCCGAAGTGAAGCAGGAATTTAAGTCAAAAGTCTTTGTTTGTAGTTGGGCTTTAGCCCGACCACAATAGATGGGGCTAAAGCCCAACTACGAGCGAATAAGAGAAGGCAGAAGAGAGCGATCGCTACTGAGTGAAAAGAGATGTAAATGTTTCTTGCCAACTCCAGGCAATCAATCTATACTAACAAAAAACTCACTCAGGAGAAAAATGAAATGGGTAAAAAGAATATCAAGCCCTCTATCAATCAGCCTGTAATCCGCACCAATGTTGCTAAACCTGCTCTCGAAGGACTAACCGAAGAAAACCTAACGACTACCACAGCGCATCATGCAGTGGTGGGCGTGGCTCCTAAGAAGTATGATGCATGTAGCTTTTGTGCTTGTTCGACTTGTTCTTACGACGGAGATGATGCAGAATAATCTCTGAACATCACAAACATATTCGCTCATGTCAAAAACCTTTTTCTTCCTGTTTCGGCGGTCTATTAGCTTCGGTCAATTGAGTTACTACCTTTGCTAGTTATTCGTTTGACCATATCTGGCACGGCTCCATTAAGTCAAAAGTTAAAAGGCATGCATTCAAAAGCAAGAGGAAGGACTGACCGAAGAAAACCTAAACGCTGTCGGAAACATTGTAGCGGGGGGTATTGCTCCATCTGTCTGCCTTTCATTGATTCCTTGTTCTTACGACGGAGACGACGCAGAATAACTTCAGAATATTACAACTCTTTCACAAAATGTCAAAAATCCTTTCCTTCTGGCAACGGCTGTCTATTAGCTTCTACAAATTGACTCACAACCTTCGCTAGTTCTTCGTTTTCCGTCGGCACGGCAGAAAGTCAAAAGTCGATGGTTTCTTCTGTTTAGAACGAGAAGTTCGGCCATCAGAGGAAAGGGCAATCCCCCCTAAAAGCTTGCTGCCCCAGTGGCACTTTTTAGGGTTTTTTTGTTTGGCCTTGTATTGATGACAAAAATAGAAACGGGCGATCGCTCCCCAATTAATATCATGTCCGGTTGAATAGTTATAAATCAAAATGGAGGAGTAATGAGTTATGAGTTATGAGTTATGAGTTATGAGTTATGAGGAGGGAATTTTAAGCTATAAATGAAGAGAAAGTTTTTTGGTCGCGTAAGCGGAACGGAGTTCTATCACGCTCTTATCCGGACATGATATAAGTCAAAAGTCAAAAGTTAAAAGTCATGCATTCAAAAGTAAGAACAGCCTCAAATTTGGTATGGGGTAGGGGCGGGTTGAACAAGTCATGCATTTAAAAGTCATGCATTCAAAAGTGACAAAAATTGAAGTCTTGAATCTCCTCGTGCCTCCTGCCCCCTGCCCCCTGCCTCGTGCCTCCTGCCTTCTGCTTCCTGCCTTTTGTTTGTTAATTAGCTAACCAGTTGTCCAAATCTACCATCGTTGCTAAATCAAAAATTTCTTCTCCTAAAATATCTAATTTTTCCAGAGATAACTGCTCTATCTGAGTTTGAACTTCTGGAGCTATTTCTCCAAATTTTCTGCGAATTTGACGTAAAATTTGTTTCACTATTTGCTCCCGTCCAATTTCCATTCCAATACCAATTCCTTCTTCCCGTCCAATTTCGATTCCTTCTTTTATCGCCAAACTAATTTGTCCTTTCTTATCTCTGATCAACGTTTCCTGTTTCTCTAATTCTTCTAATTCTTGATTGTTTAAATTTGCTTTATTCGCTATATTTAATGCCGCTTCTATTTCTGATACTTCTCCTAATAAAGAAGGTATTACTTCTAAAGAAGGCGCTGATTTAATAAAATATATCCATTTATCACTCAGGGTTTCTAATTCTGATAATTTTTTGTGAAACTTCGGTAATTCTAGAAACATTAAAGTTAATTCATCTTGATAATTAAACAATTCTGTCTCCTCTTTAAATTTAAACTTAGTAATCATTTTCTGCGTTTTTTCATTTTCAAATAAAACAAAGTCGGTAATTGTTAAAGCGATAAAAGGTTGCAACATCATATAACCTTGCCCTGCATCTAATTGATTTCCATAAGCTTTAGATAGGTTATAAATTACTCGTTTTTCAAAACCTTCTACATTCAAAATTTGCATTTCAATAATGACAGTAGAACCATTATCTAAAACTGCTTTCACATCGAAATAAGTCTCTTTGAGAGTGTTAGTAACTCCAGGATTATAGGGGTTAATTATTTTGAGAGATTGAATAATATTTTGATTTTCATAAACTATGGCATTGAGAAAACTAATCAGGATGTTTTGACTGTGAATAGAACCAAATATTTTTTGAAAAGCAAAGTCAGTTTTGGGGCTAATAAAGTTCATTGTTTTTAGTACTTACTTGATTTTTGTACTTTATTTTTGCGTTTATTATATAACAATTTCTGTGATGGTGAGGTACAAAATTGCTTGGTTTTAATGAAGTGATTTTTTACGAAGAAGGCAGGGGGCAGTAGGCAGGAGGCAGGAGGCAGTAGGCAGGAGCTAGAAAGGCAAAAGTTAAAAGTAAGAGTTAATCTCCATGCTTTTAGCCTTTATGTTTTTTTGCTTGCACAGAAATTATGAATTTAGTAATCATTTTCTCAGACTTTTCAAATAACACAAAGTCCGCAATCGTTAAAGCGATAAAAGGTTGCAACATCATATAACCTTGTCCTGCATCTAATTAATTTCCATAAGATTTAGCTAAGTTAGAAATTACTCGTTTTTCAAAACCTTCTACATTCAATACTTGCATTTCAATGATGACTGTAGAACCATTATCTAAAACTGCTTTCACATCAAAATAAGTCTCTTTCATAGTGTTAGTAACTCCAGGATTATAGGAGTTAATTATTTTGAGAGCTTGAATAATATTTTGATTGTTATAAACTATAATGTCTGGGTTATAAATAGACATCTCCGAAAATTAAAAATAGAATCAATTCTTATCCATAAATTATCAATTACTTCTTCCTCTTCCCTGTTCCCTGTTCCCTGTTCCCTATTTTCCGGAGATGTCTAATAATTAGTCGTAAATTATTGATGGCGATCGCTCTTTGAGCAAATCGACGATTAAAGAAGTTGTCGTAAGCATCATTAGGAACAGCTAAATATAGAACTCGATCGGGTTCAAGTTAAGAAATTGCCATAGGATAGTTAAGAAATTGGCCAAGAGCAGTATGGAATTCAGAGATGACTGAATCACCCAAAAAGCTCTTAATCTCCACTGCTATCTTATCACTACCCTGTTCAGCAGCAATTAGACGTTCCGCTCCTAGATAGAACTCCGTTCCGCTACGCGAGCGATTATAGAGGGGAACATCCTCAAATTCGATGGACAAAGAGTCATCTGTAATTGTCTATCCTTGCTTGATGAGGGCAGAACAGAAAGCATTATGAAAAGCATCTCTAGCAGGCATATATTACTTTCCATAGTAATACTAAAACTTTATCAAAAATACTTTACATGGTAAATTCAATAATAGACATTTTTAATACCAATTTGTTAAAGATATGGAAGAGTTTTATCCCCCCTGCCCCCCTTTGTAAGGGGGGAGCCAACAAAAAGTCCCCCTTTCAAAGCTATGCTTTATAAACATCTTTCTCTTTTCATAAAACTTGACAACATAGACAAGTTATGTTGAAGTCTTGAATCGGCTTTTTCAGGAGAAAAGAGTATTTTTCAATACACTTTTTTATGAATGTAGACAGAATTCTTCCTCCCCCTCCTCCCCATCCTCCCCATCCTCCCCACCCTCCCACAAGGGTTTCAAGAGTTCCTTATAAGGGATAGCTTGTCATTGGGGGATTTAGGGGGATTGTAAATGTACTTCATAAGTTGTGGGGATTACTATAATTTTTATTAAGATTGACCAAAAAATCAGGTCAATATAGCTGCAGGAATCACTATAATTTTTGTTAATTTTGACCAAAAAATTAGGTCAATAGTGTTTTGTTAAACACATGGAACAGTTTTATCCCCCCTGCCCCCGTTTGTAAGGGGGGAGCTTTCAAAGTCCCCCTTTCAAAGGGGGATTTAGGGGGATTTTACAGAAGGCTAACTGATAACTGATAACCGATCACTGATAAAAGATGCCTGAAATTTCTAATATTCCCGGAATCAAACAACTCTGGGCAAAAACCAAAGGTAACTCTGAGGTTTGCGTGGCAGTGCTTGATGGTTTAGTTGACCTCAAACATCCCTGTTTTGAAGGAGCTAACTTGACTCAACTACCAACTTTAGTTCAAGGTGAAGCTACTCCTAAAAGCGAGATGTCTCTCCACGGAACTCATGTTGCTAGTATTATTTTTGGTCAGCAAAATTCTCCCGTATCTGGTATTGCTCCTCACTGTCGAGGATTAATAATTCCCATATTCTCAGACTATCATCGCCGAGCTTCTCAATTAGATTTAGCACGGGCGATCGAACAAGCGGTGAATGCTGGAGCAAATATTATTAATATTAGTGGGGGGGAACTGACAGACTATGGTGAAGCAGAAGACTGGCTCAACCATGCTGTTAATTTATGCCGAGACAATAATGTTTTGCTCGTCGCTGCAGCGGGTAATGATGGTTGTGAATGTTTGCACGTTCCCGCAGCACTCCCGACTGTCTTAGCGGCAGGAGCAATGGGAGCAAATGGACAGCCCCTAGATTATAGTAACTGGGGCGAAAATTATCAAACTCAAGGTATTCTGGCTCTGGGAGAAAATATTTTAGGAGCTGAACCAGGAGGTGGTACAATACAACTGAGTGGGACTAGCTTTGCTACGCCAGTAGTGTCTGGAGTAGCTGCATTACTGATGAGTTTGCAATTGCAGAAAGATTATCCCCCCAAACCCCCCTTGGAAAGGGGGGCTAAGAAGGAAAAACCTTCCTGGGAAAGGGGGGCTAAGAAGGAAAAACCTTCCTGGGAAAGGGGGGCTAAGAAGGAAAAACCTTCCTGGGAAAGGGGGGCTAAGAAGGAAAAACCTTCCTGGGAAAGGGGAGCTAGGGAGGAAAAACCCTTGGAAAGGGGGACTAGAGAGCTAAAACCCTTGGAAAGGGGGGCTAGAGAGCTAAAACCTGACCCACAAAAAGTTCGTACTGCCTTACTTGAGACGGCTATTCCATGTCAGAGTCAAGACACGCGCCGTTGTTTAGTTGGTCAGATCAATATCTCAGGTGCAATTGCACATATCACAGGAGAAACTATGTCAGAATCAGAACAAGATAATAATAATGGTATTGAAGCTAGCTGTGGTTGTGACTCAACTCCAGAAGCTAGTTTGCAAGCTGCAGTTGATCCAGAAAATAGTCTTCAGACTCCCACCGACAATGGTGTGGTAGCTGCTGGCGCCGTTGGAGCTGGCGTTACTGCCTCACAACCATTATCATCAACTAATACATCTAATAATCAAATTTCTGCTATGCCAAATAATAATGGAATTACACCCAGCCAACCTCCTCAAGATGTGACAAATATTGTCTACGTTATTGGTACATTGGGTTATGACTTCGGAGGTGAAGCACGGCGCGACTCTTTTAAACAGTTGATGCCAGCGGTTACTATTGGAGATACCCAAGTTCCAGCCAACCCATACGATGCTCGTCAAATGGTGGATTATTTGCGTAATAATCTTTCGGAAGCTAAGTCTTTGATTTGGACTTTGAATATGGAATTGACTCCCATCTATGCCATTGAAGCTGTGGGTTCATTTGCACGGGATGTTTATGAAGTTTTGCAACAGTTACTGGCAGGGGAAGTAGAAGCAGAAGATGCTGAGGAATATATTGAGCGGGTGAGTATTCCTGGAAAATTAACTGGGCGTACAGTTAGGTTGTTCTCAGGTCAAGTTGTGCCTGTAATTGAACCTGTTAGTCCTCGTGGTATTTATGGTTGGCGGGTTAATACCTTAGTTGGTTCCGCTTTAGAGGCAGTGCGTGGAGAACAAGCAGAAGCTGACGACGAGCAAATGCGTCGGAGTTTGAGCAGTTTCCTCAATCGAGTTTATTACGATTTACGGAATTTAGGGCAGACTTCTCAAGACCGAGCATTAAATTTTGCAGCTACTAATGCTTTCCAAGCGGCTCAAACTTTCTCGACAGCAGTGGCAGCAGGTATGGAATTGGATAGTATTGCAGTGACAAAGAGTCCATTCTGTCGGATGGATAGTGATTGTTGGGACGTGCAGTTGAAGTTCTTCGATCCAGAGAATAACCGTCGCGCGAAGAAAGTGTTCCGGTTTACTATTGATGTGAGCGATTTCATTCCGGTAACTTTGGGCGAAGTTCGTTCTTGGTCTTCTCCTTATTAGATGGCAGAAGGCAGGAGGCAGGTAGGTGTGGTAGCTTGTCTAGCTTTAAAATTTGGGTTGAAAAACCTAACCCCCCAACCCCCTTCCCTTAGTAGGGAAGGGGGAGAATTTATTCCTCCCCTCTCCTTGCAGGAGAGGGGTTGGGGGAGAGGTCTTCATTGTTGAAAAACTTAACCCCATGATGAATCAAAAGTTAATTGTACCAGAAATGGCATTGATTAGAAGTGAAAGTGTACAAGCAATTATAGATCGTTTGGGAATTGCTAAGGCTGCCTTTTTTTGTCGGGAAACTATGTCGCAGTCGGTGGATTATTTGGAGTTAAAGGAGACAATGTTTGGCAAGAAAAGCGCCAGGGAAATTTATGAGGAAATTAAAAATAATCCATAAATTTACAACAGTTTTCGGGTAAATGAACCGTATAAAAAAAACAATAACCCTGTGGGGACGTTTTTGCTGGCGCAAAGCTCCGCTAACGGCTAAGAGCCGACATGAAACTTATAGCGATCGCCCTGTTGGTTATTCCGTTTTGTGCAGCAAAAAAAATATAAAGACTAAAAGCATTGAGATTAACTCTTACTTTTAGCCTTTATTTCATCACAACCAAATCTCTCCTACCTCTAACTTTTGCCTTTTGAATGCATGACTTTTGACTTAAATTGCCGTGCCAGATATCGGAAAACGAAGAACTAGCAAGGGTAGTGAGTCAATTTGTTGAAGCTAATAGACCGGCGAAAGAGGAAGAAAAAGGTTTTTGACATTTTGAATATGTTTGTGATATTCTGAAGTTATTCTGCGTCGTCTCCGTCATAAGAACATCCTACCACCCACCAATCTTCTACGGAGGAGGGAGCTAGGCCACGAGCCACGACGGCGGTGCCGCTTGTCAGGTTTTCTTCGCTGAGTCCTTCCAGGGCAGATTTTACATTAGAGTTTGTCCGGATTACAGGCTGAGGTTGATTTGGCTTAATATTCTTTTTACCCATTGTGATTTTTCTCCTGAGTTGTGAGTTCTTCTGTAGTATACATTGTTCCTCTGGAGTTGGCAAGAAATTTACATTTCTTTTCACGACAGTTTGCGATCAGCCTTTTCTTGACTTTTGAGTTGTGTGTTGCGGTGAGATTAGGGGGCGGGTTTACTGAAATGTTGGTTGAGAAGCATTAATTTAGGGTGAAACCCTCCCCTACCTATTGCTAAATTTTCGGCTATTCTTACTTTTGACTTTTGCCTTTTGCCTTTTGACTTAATTGGGAGCGATCGCTTCTGTTCTTTTGTGGAGATTAGTTAAAATGGTAAGTCAAGACAGATTGTTAAATATCTAGTCTAAGTGGGTTATTTTAGCTGAAGTGTTAATGTTCAAATAACAATGAGTTTATTAATATCAGATCAAATTGTACAAGCAAGTGGCTTGTCAGAAGATGAACTATTAGTGGAAATTGTAATGATGCTTTTTCAACAAGAAAAAATCAGCTTAGGTAAAGCTAGTGAGTTATTAGGAATACACCGAATGCAATTTCAGAAATTGATGAGCGATCGCGCTCTTTGTGTCCATTACGACGTAGCAGAATTCCAAGAAGATCTCAAAATGTTACAAACAGATGGCTGGCGATGATTATTGTCAGTAACACTTCCCCCATTTCTAATTTAGCCAAAGTGGGGCAGCTCAACCTTCTGCAACAACTCTATGAAACAGTTTTGATTCCAAATGCAGTGTATGAGGAACTCCTAGATGAGGGAGCAGGAGAAATTGTGATTAGAGTAGTAAGAGGAGCAACATGGCTGAAAATGCAGCCTTTACAAAATCAAGAGGTAGCCATTGAGTTAAGAAAATTTATTAACTTAGGAGAGGCAGAGGCCATTGCTTTAGCCTTTGAAGTCAATGCAACACGACTCCTGATAAATGAACGTTTAGGGAGAAAAGTTGCCATAGAGCAGGGGTTAAAAATTACAGGAGTATTAGGGGTGTTACTGAGTGCCAAAAAACAAGGATTAATTCCTTTTGTTAAACCTGTGATGAATGATTTGATTGCCCAAGCTAACTTTCGGGTGAGTAGTCAACTGTATGCAGAGGTTTTAAGGGCAGTAAATGAATAGAGAATTAGTTTCAGGTTGGCTTGCACTAAATACAAGCCTAAAGAAAAGACCCCTAAAAAGTCCCATTGGGGTAGCGAGCTTTCAAGGGGTCTTACCCTTTTCTCTAATGGCCGAACTTCTCGCTCAACTAAGAAGAAATCATCAACTTATGCATGACTTTCCGCCGTGCCAGATATAGTCAAACGAAGAACTAGCTAAGGTTGTGAGTCAATTTGTTAAAGCTAATAGACAGCCGTTGCAAGAAGGAAAGGATTTTTGACATTTTGTATAGTTGTGCGATACTCTGGAATTATTAATCCTCTTCTCCGTCGAATGAGCATCTGCATGAGCATAACTCTAAACAGGGGACGTCACCTATATAGATATCTGGGTTTATGCCCTTCTCATCCCCTATGGGGCTACAGAATGGGCCTGTGGTCAGGCTCTCTTCCCTGAGGCGAAGAAGAGCTGGTTTAACAGCATTTGTACGGATAACGGGCTGAGGAAGTAAAGGCTTGATATTCTTTTTACCCATTGTTTTTCTGCTCCTAAGAGATTTCTTAACAGTTTACATCATTTATTCGGTGGTTATCTAGAGATATTTACATTTTTTCATATTTGCCTTTGATATGGAATCCGGATAATTAGTTGATGAAAAACTTTGACCTTCTCACTTTCTTCTTTTCCTTCTGCCCTCTGCTTTCTGCCTTCTGCCTTCCTTCGCAGATACGATAAGTATTTAAGCCGATTCTATATGACCTCTTGCCTCTTCCAAAGCTTTTTGCAAAACTAATGCTATATAATTGATAATTGATAAAAAAGAAAATTCCCGATTTTCTTGCCTCCCTATTACTGGAGGTACTGATAACTGATAACTGATAACTGAAATGACATTCACTCTATCCCTAATTTCTGAAGTCACTCTCACCGAAAAAGATGACAAAATCATATTACAAGCTCCCATCCGGACTGCACTCAAAAAAGCAACTCCAACTCGCCAAGTAATATTTGAACATCCCCAGTCAGGTTTGATATCGGCATTAAATTATCTCAAGTCTTCCCAGAAAACCCACGTTCAAATGAAAGCATTAGTAGTGGCAACTGATGGCAAGGCAGCAGGAGAAAATTTTGATGCAGAATTGCAGAAATTAATAAATACAGGTTGGGTTTGCCATTCCGTTTTCCCCCTAGCAACAGCTATCCCAATAGTAGAAAAAAATTATCGCTTCGAGTCTCCAGAAATTGAACAACTACAAGGAAAATTTACCTTATCCCGTTTTGCCTATTTACATCAAGATCAAGGTACAACAATTATAGAATGTCCCCTATCTCAAAGTAAAATAGTTGCATTAGACTGGCGATGTGGTGCTTTGCTGGCTAAATTATCTCAACCACAAACCGCCAGCAGTTTGAGTGCAGAAATTCCCAATATTACGGAAGAAATTGCCCAAAAATTCCTGGCACTGTTGATGGCAACTCAAATGTTATCGCCAGAAACGGAACCGACGCCACTCATGTATTGGGAATTTCACGACCTGCTATATCACAGTCGCTCTCGGATGGGAAGACATAATAACCCTTCTGGTGGGACAATGCGATTTTTGGGTAAAACTGAACACTTACCTATTGTGAAACCACCAATGAGTGACAAGGTAATTAAATTGGTGCAACCCAACTTAGAATATTTGAGTCAAATTGACATTCCCTTGACAAAAGCATTAGAGTTACGCCAGTCTATTCGGGAGTACGACGAGCAACCAATACGGGTGCAACAATTAGGAAAATTGTTGTATTGTTGCGCCAGAATTAAGAAAATAGAGACAATGGAAACGGAAGAATTCGGTACATGGCATTTCAGCTATCGTCCTTATCCTTGTGGCGGTGCAATTTATGAATTGGAAGTTTATCCGGTGGTTAACCGTTGTCAAGGGTTAGAAGCAGGAGTCTATCACTATCAACCTTTGGAGCATTGTCTGTATCAAATTTCCGATTGGAATGCAGATGTGGAGGAGTTGATCGAGGATGCTTACAAGTCCAGTGGCGAACAAGACAAACCTCAAATTTTGTTGGTAATAACAGCTAGGTTTGGACGACTATTTTGGAAATATGAATCAATTGCTTATGCTTTGATATTGAAGCACGTTGGTGTGTTGTATCAAACTTTTTATTTGATGGCAACGGGAATGCACTTAGCTCCCTGTGCTTTGGGAATTGGAGATTCAGATCATTTTGCTAAGATAACAGGGTTAGATTATTATGAAGAGTCTTCCGTTGGGGAGTTTCTTTTGGGTTCGGTGAGGAGTTAGAACCAGTAGTGGACTGTTGCAGCTAAAATGGTGGTTTAAAGAAGTCAGGGCAAGACACGGATTTTGCCACGGATGCACGGATGGATGCACCGTTTTAACTGTGCAGAGCGCTAGAGAAGTCAGGGCAAGACACGGATTTTGCCACGGATGCACGGATGGATGCACCGTTTTAACTGTGCAGAGCGCTAGAGAAGTCAGGGCAAGACACGGATTTTGCCACGGATGCACGGATGGATGCACCGTTTTAACTGTGCAGAGCGCTAGAGAAGTCAGGGCAAGCTCACGGGGTGACAAGCTAGTTGAAAGCTATGTATAGAAAGGAATTTGTGTTCCGGAGCTGAATAATACTTCAATTAAAAGAAAACCCTTATTGAGAATGAACGGGGTGTAGTGCGAGCGCAGAGCGCTACTGCTGACGCAACGCTCCGCGAACGCACTACACCTCCTAACTAGGTTGAATCATTATTCAAGTAACACTAGAGAATAATATTATGAAAAAACTCACCTTTATTAATTGATTGTTAATCAAAAATTACAGTCTAATTAACCACCTGTATTCATCGCTTTTAGTCCCCTTCGATAATATAGTAATTTATGGGGGTTAAGGCTCATTAAATTTTCTACTAATTCCCAGATCAAATCATCATTTATTGCCCAATAAATCATAGATAATCCCACAAAAAAACTACTGTGTCTTCTTTCTTTTCTACTTTTTTCATTAGTTCTTGATATGTATTTTTGAACCCCTTTATTTTTTATTTTTTGTCCTTGAAATGAACTAAGTGTGTATGAAATACCTATTAATAAAATTAAATTATTCAATCTCGTTTCATTGGCTTTCGCTGATTCTAGATTGTAAGTACCAGTTTTATAGTCTTTAAACATTGCTTCAATTCCCATTCTCTGGCTATATATTTTTTTAATCTTTCCAGCAGATGATAAATTGGTGATCAGATACCATTTCTCTACAACAGATTTTTGACGATATTTCTGTTTTTTATACACGAGTAAATTATATGTTCCCTATTTCCTTTTGGTGATTTTTTGATTCAATAACAGTTTAGTTTCACCGATATTTACTTTTAATTCAGAGATTTTAGAATATTTTTTACCTCGTTTAATCATCATCGATTTTTTTTGTCTCAAAACAAAAAATACATCTTGCTTCTGATATTTTTTCAACCAGTGAGATAGAAAAATACTGTGGAACTCTCTATCTGCTGTCAGAATAATTTTCTGGCCTTTTAATAATTTTAGAACTGGACGAATTACTGCTTTTTGCTCGGCTAAATTACTAGCTCCTTTATGAGTTAAAATCTTCCAATTTATAGGTAAAGCTCTCTTTTTCCAAGCTAAACTAATCATTAATATATTAGTATCTTGCCACTGGGTTCTATCTATAATTAATACTAATTCTGAGGGAAAGTTGAATAATTTTTCTACCATTATTCTGACCAAAGGAAACCAGAATAAAGGCAAGCTTAATTCTTTGATGGTTAAAAATCTTTGTATATGTTTCCGTTTACTTTCTGATTGGATTGGCAGGGGGAATAAGTTCGTTAATTTAGATATCTGTACAGTTTTATATACTGATATTAAGTATAATAAGATTTGTAATGTTACTACTTGAGATGGACTCAATTTTTGCGTGTGGATGGTCTTGATAAAAGCCTAATATATTCACCTTTTATTGATTTTTATTTGTAATTACTAACCCTTTTTTATCATATTTTTAACTATTTCCAAAACTTTTAAAATGAATAAATAATCAACTCAAAGTGGGGGGTGTAGTGTGTTCGCTTTGCGAACGCACTACACCCCGTTCATTCTCAATAAGGATTTTCTTTTAATTGAAGTATTATTCAGTTTCTGAACGCAAATCCCTTTCTATATATAGCTTTCAACTAGCTTGTCACCCCGTGAGCAGGGCAAGACACGGATTTTGCCATGGATGCACGGATGGATGCACCGTTTTAACTGTGCAGAGCGCTATAGAAGTCAGGGCAAGACACGGATTTTGCCATGGATGCACGGATGGATGCACCGTTTTAACTGTGCAGAAGTCTTTTTTCGTATCAGTGATACTGCATCTTCCCATCTCCCCATCACTCCATTTTTTAATGCACCATTGAAAATGAAACAGTCCACTACTGTTATCGAAGAATTAAGGTTTAAAGCCTCTCCTTTACAGCGCTTTTCAGTTGAGTAGACCACTAAATTCATTGTTAGGAGTCAGGAGTCAGGAGTCAGGAGTCAGGAGTTAGGAGTTAGGAGTCAGGAGTCAAGAGTTAGGAGTGAAGAGTCAGTATCATTGTGGTTTATTCATATGAAAACCGGTTTAAGGAGTAGGGGAGTAGGGGAGTAGGGGAGTAGGGAAGATTGAATACTGAAAATTATAGAATTATCAACTTACAGCGCTTTTCTTTCTTGATGAACCACATATTCACTTTTCAAACCTAGTAGGGACGTTCCATGGAACGTCCCTACTGTGGTCTACTGAAATGAAAACCGCTGTAAAGGAGAAATAAGAAAAAATTTTCCTTTCAGTCAATCCTATCCGTTTTCAAGGAGAGGTAATTATTAATTATTAATAGCTTTGTTGTAATAGCCATAGAAAATCCGTTCCGCTTTTCGGTTGTCAGAGCCGACATGAAAAGTGAATCTAGTGGCAGCTATATCACCATATCTCGATTATTGATGCTTTATTCTATTGGCCAATAGTTAAATGCCTCAAAGCCTTTACAGGTAAAAGTTTCAGTCTTTTTTTATCAAACAAACCTAAGATTGATGCTTTATTCATTTATTGGCCAATAGTTAAATACCTCAAAGCCTTTATAGGTATAATTTTCAGCCTTTTTTTTTATCAAACAAACCTAAGATGTTTGATTTATTTATTGGACAATAGTTGTAGAAGTATGAAGTACAAGGATCTTGGATCTTGTGCGGTAGCTATATGCTTGTCTAGCAACAAAGTCATTATTAATTATTAATTGTTGAATGGACTCTTAATCCGTACATCCGTGCCATAATCCGTGTGAGCTGCTTACTCCCTATTTCAATGAAAATAATCATAAATTTGCTGTGCCAATTTCGGTCCGACTCCGGACACCTCCGCCAACTGTTCCACTGTTGCAATCCTAATATAATCAACGGAATGAAAATGCGCCAATAACAATTTTTGTCGATGTTGCCCTAAACCGGGAATCTCATCTAGACGCGATCGCTTCATTCTGTGACTTCTTTTATCCCGATGGAAACTGACGGCAAACCGATGCGCTTCATCCCGCAACCTCCGTAACAACTGCACCCCTGGTTGTTCGGCGTCAGTTGTTAGAGGTTGCGACTCCCCTGGTAAAAAAATCTCTTCCCGTTGTTTTGCTAAACTCACTACCCGCACTTCTTCTAATATATTCATTTCTGCCATCACTGCCACCACTGCGGAAAGTTGCCCTTTTCCACCATCGATCATTATTAAGTCTGGTTTCTCCGTAGTCGGTTGTTTTTCATAGTCGCGAAACCGTCGCCCCAGAACTTCTGCCATACTGGCAAAATCATCAGAATGACCGGAACGCACTTCTGGATTTTTAATTTTATAATGTCGATAATGTTGTTTTGCTGGCAAACCGTCAATAAATACTACCCGCGACGCTACTGCATCCGAACCTTGAATGTGGGAAATATCATAACCCTCGATCCGGTGTGGTAATTCTGGCAAATCTAATATTTCTGCTAAGTCTGTCATTGCTTGATTGTTGCGATCGCTCATTTTTGCCAACCGCAGCAACTCATACTCAGCATTCTTTTTTACCATCTCTATTAATTCTGCTTTCCCCTGACGTTGGGGTGCAAAGATTTCTACTTTTTTACCTTTCTTTTCTGTCAACCAATTTTGCAAAAATTCACCTTCCGGCAATTCATTCTGCACGATAATTTCTGTGGGAATTTCTACAGATTCTACTGTTTGATAATGGGATTCTAAAACCCGCTGCAAAATTGCTCCTAATTCCTGATTTTCTGCTGTTGCTAAATTAGGATTTTCGGCAATAAATCCCAACCTACCTACTAATTTTCCTGCCCGAATTTGGAATAATTGAACACAAGCAATTTGATTATTTCCTGCCAGAGCAATTGCATCTCTAGAAACTCGGTCATCTGGTAAGGAAACTTTTTGGTCGGCATTTAGAGAATTTAAACCTTTTATTTGGTCTCGAATAAGTGCTGCTTTTTCAAAATTCAAAGCCTCCGCTTCTTTTTCCATTTGAGTATTTAAAATATCGATTAATTCTCCAGTCCGACCTTGAAAAATCATTGCTACTTTTTGCACAATTTTATGATATTCCTCTGGAGTAATTAATGTCTGACAAACTCCCGGACAACGACCAATATCATAATTTAGACAAGGGCGGTCTTTAAATAAAGGTTTTGGTCTTTGACGTAAGGGAAAAATTCGTTTGACTAAATGTAGAGTATTTCGGAGTAATCCTGTATCCACATAAGGACCATAATAACGGTCTTTAGGTTTACCTAATCTACGCTTTCTAGTAATAAAAATTCTGGGATAATTTTCTGACCAAGTTATGCAGAGATAGGGATATTTTTTATCATCTTTAAGTAAGACATTAAAGTATGGTTGATGTTGTTTAACAAGATTAGCTTCTAATGCCAAAGCTTCAGCTTCCGTATCTGTGACAATAAATTCAATTTCAACTATTTGTTGTACCATTAAACTGATACGATGAGTGTGATTTTTTCCATCTCGAAAATAGGAACGAACTCGGTTTCTAAGTTTTTTAGATTTGCCAATATAAAGGATGCGATCGCTACTATCTCGCATTAAATAAACTCCCGGAGTTTGAGGAATTTCTTTAAGTCGATTTTCTAAACGTTCTGAGTCTTTTATTATCGGTAAAGTTCGAGTTTTCATATAATTTTTGTGTTCTCCATTTCCTATATATTAATCCTAAATGATTTGAGAAAAAAACTGTAGGGGTTTGGTTTTCAAATCCCATTTTTGAAGTTGGTTTGGAGACCAAACCCCTAGGATAAAATATTACAACTTAAAATAGGATTGCTATACTATACAGCCTTTTTCAGATTTATGAACTACATTATCACAACCAAAATTTTGTAGGAAAAAACGGTCGTTTTCCACAACGGTAGTCTACCGAAATGACAACCGCTATAAAAGTTTATTTATAATTATTAAATCGGGAATAATATTAAGTTCATCAACAAAATTAATTACACATATTAATTAACTCCCTATTCCCTATTCCCTCTCTCAACTAGGAAATTTATTTTGCACAAATACTTAATCAGGAATTATACCAATTACCATGCATTAATGCTATACTTCAGCTACACTTCAACAATCAAATAATTACCAAGATTTAAAGTCTATTTTTAACAATTTAAGGTAGGTTAGTAGTTATTATTCATACGGACGTTTTCAGCTAAGAGCGGACATCTAAGGGCGAATGCCATTCGCCCCTACAAGCGAGCGCGACATCTTTGCTCGCATTCCGGAACGGAAAACGCATTAATGCTCAAGCAACGTCCCTACCTCTCCCCACACCTCCCACACCTCCCACACTTCCCTACCCAATCATATATAGCATTCATACATGAGAAATGGTATTACGTAGAACAACCATATCTAGTAAGGAAAAATGCCATTTGCCCCCTACAGGTGGTGTACGATTTGATATGCGTGCGTAAGTCGTGTTAATTATTCATTCAGATAACTTCTGAAATTTCACCTGTTTTACTCAGATGAAATATAGCAATTGCATCAGCTCGTGACCGAACATTTGCCAGACAACAAATATCTGTAAAATTTCCAGAAGTTAGTGATATTTTGTTCCGATAACTTTTGTGCAAATGACCACAAACTACTAACTTTGGTTTTAACTCATCTACTAATATTCTTGCATATTCATTTCCCACCATATCGTAATAACCTCGACTTCTACGTTGCTGTTCAAACTGTTCAGCATCTACAGGATTTATAATATTAGCAGGCCAGTCATGTAGTAACAAAATATCTGTAGATTTATAGTCTAAAGCTTGAATAATTTCTGCTTCTGTAAAAGCAATATAATCCTTATTAGAATAACTGTTAATTTGGGAAATTTTTGATCGTTGAACCAAGAATTTTTCCTCTTGATAAATACCAGAAACTCCTACAATTTTTAGACCTGCCAAAACCACCGAACCAACCCTACCAAGATAATAGCAATTATGAGTAATTTCTGTACCTGTATTGATTCCGTCTAAAAAACCATAAGGTTCATGATTACCATCAATAAACCAGAGAGGCCAAGGAAAAATTGCTCTCTCTCTGAGAAAAAAATTAAATAGCAGTAGCAATTACTATAGTCGTTCAAATCTGAGAAATGCCAATCTTTGTAATGCCAATTTGAAAGGAATTAATCTGACAGGAGCTTATTTAGATGGAGCTGACTTGAGTGTAGCTAATCTAACTACGGCTAAACTCAGCAATGCAGAAATGACTAATTCCAACCTTGTTGCTGCTGATCTTAATGGCGCAGACTTGAGAAATGCTAACCTCAGTAGTGCTAACCTCAGTGCTGCTGACTTTAGTAATGCGAATCTTAGTAAGACTAATCTGATCAATGCTCATATTAGCGCTGCTAAATTCTCCAATGCTCAACTTTATGGCGCTAAAATCAATCAAGCTGATCTGAGTGCTGCTAATTTTAACAATGCCAATCTTCGTAATACTGATCTAAGTGATGCCAATCTTCGTAATGCCGATCTAAGTGATGCCAATCTTCGTAATGCTAATCTTCGTAATGCCGATCTAATATCATGTCCGGATAATTAGTGATAAAAAAACTTTCTCTTCTTTATAGCTTAAATTTCCCTCTTCTTCCCTCCTGACTCATTACTCATTACTCATTACTCATTACTCCTCCATTTTTATTTATAACTATTCAACCGGACATGATATAAGTGGTGCTAATCTGGAAAATGTCGATCTTAGTTGGGCTGAACTTAAGGGTGTTAAACTTAGTCAAACAACGATACTGGAGTTAAAATGGTTAACAGTTTGGCAGATTGTTAATGAAAAAATACAACAGAGAAATTTAGAAGGTAATGACCTCAGTCATGCTCAACTAAATAATGTTGACCTCAGTCGTGCCAACCTTTGTAATGCTAACTTGAGTGCTGCGAATTTGCGAGTAGCACAACTTTGGGATGCCAACCTAGAAAATGCTAACCTTTGCAATGCTAACTTGAGTGGTGTTAATCTGAGTCATGCTAATCTCACAGGTGCTAACCTGAGTGGAACTGACCTTAGTCGCGCTCATTTGTGGGGTGTAATTCTTAGCGATACTATTCTCACTGGTGCTAACTTGATGGGTTCTGACTTATGGGGAGTTGACTTAGATGGTATCAATCTTAGTGGTGTTAACCTGAGTTATGCTGACCTCAGCTATACAAATCTCAAAGATGCCGATCTAAGTGGCGCTAATCTCAGTCGTACGAATCTTAGCTATGCAAACCTTAGTGGTGTTAATCTCCGTGATGCTAATTTAAGTGGTATTAATTTGAGTAATGCTAATCTTGATAATTGTATCTTACCGGATTAAATATTTTGTTGTCGAATAATAGGGATGTTTCATGGAATATCCCTACAAGAATAGTAGTGCTATCCACAAAACTAGATCGGGATAAATCTAATACCTTGGTTCTAGGAATTCTCTGTTGAAAGATTCGTTTTCGGTATTTTCAGGTAACCAACGACATTCTAATTTTCCTGCTTCTATCTCAGGTACTTTAATAGCAAACCCATCACCATCACTTACCATAGAAAATCCAAAACCAACAGAGGTTCCTAATAAAACTAGAGCTACTGTTCTAAACATTGATATATCTCCAATAATATAAGTTCAATGAGTTCTTATTTAAACTTACAAAGCAAAAATCAAGATTCCGCTTAGTTCCAGAAATCTTACTGGTAGCTTTATATTGAATATTTACAGCAATGCATGAGGATTGTGAGATAGAGTGTAACACAGCCTTCAAGGCTGTAACAACCTGGAAGGTTGTGTTACTACTCATTACTAACAGGTTTCCAGCTTTTAAAAAATAGTAAAGCTTTGTACCTCACGCGCGGGCGTGAAACTGCTGTAATGCTTTGCTTATAGATATCTACAGTAGCTCTGTTCAATTTTCCTGATATTTTTTGTTAAAGTATCTTGAACTTTAGAATCTCTAAAGTACCTTAAGTACCTATCAGCTTTTAGCATTCAGCTATCAGCTTTTATATCTCTAGTTAAAATCTATCTCCATCTTTACGTTAAAAAATAATCTTGCTGAATTCTGAGTTCTGACTGCTGAATGCTGAATGCTGACTGCTTTTTTTAACCTCCACTAATTTTAGCTTTATAACCTAATTGAGTTAAAATCTCCAGTAACTTTTGCTTGTGTTCCCCCTGAATTTCTATTTCATTATCCTTAAGAGTACCACCTGCACCACATTGATTTTTAAGTTGTTTGAGTAAAGTTGTCAAAGTTTCTTGGTTTGACTGAAACCCACTAATAATTGTTACTGTTTTTCCTTTACGACCTTTGCGGGATGCTTGTACTTTTAAATTTTGTTGATTTGGCGGTAAATTTGGTACTGCTCTTTCTGTTGCTGAAGAATTAACATTATTACCAAATTCTGAATAAACTACGCGATCGCCTTTAGCATTTCTATTATCCGAGGAATTACGTTTGGAATTAGCCATAATTTTCAAGCAATACGATTTAACTTTTGATTAGCATAACATTATTGGTTCTACAAAATAATTTCTCAAGGAAGTAGGTCTCTACTTCCCTATTCCCTATTCCCTAATTAGTTGATATTTAACTACTCCGGTGGGAAGTCCCGCGCTCTCCATCACCCCTAACCCCCCTTTGGAAGCTATGCTTTATAAACATCTTTCTCTTTTCATAAAACTTGACAACATAGAGGAGTTATGTTTAAGTCTTGAATCGACTTTTTCAGGAGAAAAGAGTATTTTTCAATACACTTTTTTATGAATGTAGACAGAATTCTTCCTCCCCCTCCTCCCCCTCCTCCCCATCCTCCCCACCCTCCCACAAGGGTTTCAAGAGTTCCTTAT
>NZ_JAAHHT010000157.1:16842-22807 GCF_010672085.1 Okeania sp. SIO3I5 | reverse complement strand
AGATTTCTGGAACAGAAAAAAACAGAGGATGAGAAATTCGGAAAAGATTGACAGAAAAAGTAAGTCGAAATTTGACGAGACTTCTCCTGGTAGATTTCTGGAACAGAAAAATCAAGAGCATGAGAAATTCCGCAAAGATTGGCAGAATAAAGTAAGTCGAAATTTGACGAGACTTCTCCTGGTAGATTTCTGGAACAGAAAAAAACAGAGGATGAGAAATTCGGAAAAGATTGACAGAAAAAGTAAGTCGAAATTTGACGAGACTTCTCCTGGTAGATTTCTGGAACAGAAAAATCAAGAGCATGAGAAAGTCGGAAATTTTTGACAGAAAAAGTAAGTCGAAATTTGACGAGACTTCTCCTGGTAGATTTCTGGAACAGAAAAAAGCAGAGGATGAGAAAGTCGGAAAAGATTGGCAGAAAAAGTAAGTCACGATTTGGCTTTAACACTTCTGGTTTATTCCTAAGACAGAAAAATCTAGAGAATGAGAAAATCAGAAAATCTTGCCAGAAAAATTAAGTCAAGATTTGGCTTTGCAACTTCTGGTTTATTCCTAAGACAGAAAAATCTAGAGAATGAGAAAATCAGAAAATCTTGTCAGAAAAATTAAGTCAAAGTTTGGTTTGACTCTGGAGTTGTTGATTCCGAGGAGAGAAAAAACAAGACAATGAAAAAGTTAGAAAATCTTCTCAGAAAAAGTCAGTCAAGATTTGGTTTTACCACTTCTGGTTTGTTCCTAAGACAGAAACAGCAAGAGAATGAGAAACTCAGAAAATCTTGCCAGAAAAAGTAAGTCAAAGTTTGGTTTGACTCTGGAGTTGTTGATTCCGAGGAGAGAAAAAATAAGAGTAATGAGAAACTCAGAAAATCTTGCCAGAAAAAATAAGTCAAGATTTGGCTTTATACCAATTGAAGCAAAGGTTAGAATATTTCTAAATTACCAAATTCAGTCATAGATTATTTTTGACTTTTGCCTTGCGTGTAGCGCTATACTCCTTCTATTTTTTCCCAATCTTTTGTAAAATTAAACTATCAAACCTTAAATCAACTTAATTAATAGTAGCCCAAAAAAAAAGAAAATGGCATCAACAAATCCTCCAGAAAGTGCAGCAGAAAATTTCCACAAAAAAGCAGAAGCTTATTTAGCTCAAAAGAAATTTGAAGAAGCGATCGCTTCCTGCGAATTAGCAATAAAAATCGAAGAAAGTTATTTTCCTGCCTACAAAACTTTAGGTAATGCTTGGCAAGCACAAGGAAAATTAGTAGAGGCAGAAAATTGGTACAAAAAGGCGTTAGAAATTAAATCAGATTGGCCGGAAGTATATGCTAATTTGGGTAGTTTATACGCCATGGAGCAAAAATGGCAAGAGGCAATATCTTATTATCAAAAAGCCGTAAATCTTAAACCAGATTTTGCAGGAGCTTATCGCAATATGACGAAAGTATGGTTACGTTTAGGGAATCAAAAATCTGCTACATATTGTCAGTATAAAGCATTATCTATGGAACCAGAAAAAGCTACCTTTGAAGAACTGATTAATTTAGGAAAAACTCTCGAACAACAAGATAGTTTAAATGAAGCAATATCTTGTTATCGAATGGCAATTAAATTAGATAATAATTCATCAGAAGGTTATCAAAATTTAGGGGAAGCTTTAAAGCAGCAAGGAAATTTGGAAGAAGCAACAGTTTGTTTGAGGAGAGCTATAGAATTAAAAGCAACTAATACAAAAATAGAGAATTCAAATGACACTTTAGAAGCAGCTAGTAAATACAGTTTAATTTCTAGTCAAGAGTTAAATCCGGGAGAGACTTTAGTTGGTAGTTTAAATAATAATCAGGTAAATGGGAATGATACTTTGGCAGCTTCCGAACAGGTAAATAATATGCCTCTTCCACCAAATTTTCCGACAATTAATGTTGAAGATATAGAAACTTATATCGTGGTGGCAGAGACTTATATTAAACAGAAAAAATGGGAGCAAGCAATTGCTGTAAGTCAGAAAATTATTTCCATTAAACCAGAACCCAAAGCTTATAAAATAATCGGCAATTCTTTACAAGCTTTGGGTAAATTATCAGAAGCATCAGATTGGTACAAAAAAGCATTAGAAATTAAGCCTGACTTTGGAGAAGTATATGCAAATATAGGAACGATATTTGCTCAACAAAAACAGTGGGAAGAGGCAATACAATCTTATAGAAAAGCAATTGCAATTAAACCAGACTTTACCGGAGCATATAGAAATTTAGCGAAAATTTATACTCAGGTAGAGCGGTTAGCAGAAGCAGCAGAATATTTGTATCAAGCATTGAGATTAGAACCAGCAAAAGCTACCGCCGAAGAATTTTTATTTAGCGGAAATAATCTGAATCAAAATAGTCAATTAGAACAAGCGATCGCTTGTTATCAAGAAGTGATTAAGTTAAAGCCTCAGTTAGTAGAAGCTAGCTATAAATTAGGAGAAATATTAATTCAAAAGGGGCAGTGGGGAGAAGCAGTTGCTTGTTATCAAAGAGTAATATCTGCTAATCCGAAAAATTTAGAAGCTTATGAAAAATTGGGAGATGGTTTATTAAAGCAGGGGCAGTTAGAGCTAGCTTTACAGAATTATCAAAAAGCTCAACAACTAGAACCAAATAATAGAGAATTTCAGCAAAAAATTGGAGAAATTTATTACAGATATGGAGAAGCTTTCCAAGAACAAGGAAAAGTAGAAGAGGCAGTCAAAGCTTATAGTCAAGCAACAGAAAATTCTCCAGAATTTGATATACCTTATGGAAAATTAGGGGAAATTTTCTCGCAACAAGAAAAATGGGAAGAAGCTGTCAAAGTCTATCAAAAAGCAAGTCAAATAAAATCAGATAATTCTTGGTACCACAACAGCTTAGGAGAAGCTCTCAAAAATTTAGAAAAATGGGAAGAAGCTGTGAAAGCTTATCGCAAAGCAATAGAATTAAATCCTGACTTTTCTTGGTCTCATAATAACTTGGCAGACTGTCTATTAAAACTACAAAAATGGGAAGAAGCTGTTGAACCTTACCGTCAAGCAATAGAATTAAATCCCGACTTTACTTGGTCTTATATTAACTTAGGAAATAGTCTTTGGGAAATAGGAAAATGGGAAGAGGCAATACAACCTTATAGTCGAGCAATAGAATTAAAAGCAGACTTACCAGAAGCTTATCAAAAATTGGGAGATGCTCTGAAAAAACGCGCTGACTTAGACCGAGAAGAATCAATTAAATGGTATAAAAAAGCCATAGAAAATAATCCCGATAATGAACAACTTTATCACAGAGCACTAGAAGTTAAACCAGAAGACCACAAACTTTATTTACAACTAGGCAATACATTAGTAAAAAAAGGAAAAACTCATGGAGCGATCGCCTTTTATCAGTTAGGTTTACAAATTAATCCAGACGATGCAGAAATTCAAGAGCAACTAGCAAAGATATTACCTAAAAAAAATACTTTCACGCACCAGGGAAAAGATGATAGGGAAGAGAAAAAAATTTCTATTTCCCCATTACCTTCTACTCCCATCATTGCAAAAAGCGAAGAGACAAAACTTCCTATTTCTCAATTACCTTCTCCGAGGATTCAAAAAGAAGATTCCTATCAATTATGGCTCAAAGAAAACTTACCTAACTCAGAAAAACTCAACAAAATGTCGGAAAATTTAGAGACTTTCCGATACCAACCATTAATTAGTATTATCCTGCCAGAAAAAAAAGTATCCCCAGACATTCAAGAGACAATTGAATCAGTAATAAATCAAATCTATCCTAACTGGGAACTTTGCTATATTGCCGACGAACTCCCGGAAAATATAGAAGTAGAAAACAGAATCAAATTAGTCTTAAAAAGTGAAAATCAAGATATTGCCACAGACTTAAATTCTGCCTTAGCATTAGCAACAGGAGATTTTATTACTCTATTAAATCCTGACGATATATTAACCCCAGATGCTCTCTATCAAATGGCATTATTTCTGAATAAACATCCAGATGCAGATATGATTTATTCAGACGAAGATAAATTGACAAGTCAAGGAAAATTAACCGAACCTTACTTTAAACCAGATTGGTGCCCCGATTCATTTTTATCCCGAATGTATACAGGTCATTTGTGTATATATCGTCGAGAATTATTAGAAAAATTGAACGGCTTTCGAGTCGGATATCAAAGTAGTAATGAATACGATCTAATTCTCCGCTTAAGCGAAATAAGTCAAAAAATATTCCACATTCCCAAAATACTTTATCACAGCAGAATCTCTCAAAATCCACTAGAAATTAATCAAACAATCTCAGAAGAAACAGCAAAAAAAGCATTAACCCAAGCATTAGCAAGAAGAGGAGAAATCGGAAAAATTTATAGCGTACCTAACCATCCAGGTTTTTATCAAGTTCGTTATCAAATTTTAGAGAAAAAGCTAGTCAGTATTATCATCCCCACCAGAAATCTAGGAAATATTTTAGATAGATGTCTAGAGTCAATCTTTACTAAAACCACCTATCCAAATTATGAAGTAATACTAATTGATAATGGCAGCGATGAACCAGAAACATTATCCATTATTGAGAAGTGGAAAAATCAACAACCAGAACACTTCAAAACTTATCAACTGAATATTCCTTTCAACTTCTCCAAACTAAATAACTTTGCCGTAGAAAAAGCAGAAGGTGATTATTTACTATTCCTAAATAATGACACAGAAGTCAAAACTGCCGACTGGTTAGAAGCAATGGTTGAACAAGCGCAAAGAGAAAAAATAGGAGCTGTCGGAGCATTATTATTATATCCAGATAATACAATTCAACACGCCGGAGTTGTATTAGGAATGCGGAGTGTTGCAGATCATAGTCACCGAGGTTTTTCTCCCACTGATACTGGTTACAAAGGTCAAATTATTTCTGTGAATAATTATTCTGCTGTAACTGCCGCTTGTTTAATGTGTCGTCGAGAAGTATTTGAACAAATTGGAGGGTTTGATGAAGAATTAGCAGTAGCATTTAACGATGTAGATTTATGTTTAAAAATGCTCCATAAAGGTTATCGAAATATTTATGTACCTCACGCTGTTTTATATCACCATGAATCAAAAAGTCGGGGAGTAGAAAATACCGGACAAAAACAACTCCGTTTCCAAAAAGAAATTAAAGATATGAAGCAAAGATGGAAACATTTAATAGACGAAGATCCTTGTTATAATCCTCATTTAACTAGACAACAAGAAGACTTTAGTTTAAGGATTCAAACAAATTTAGAAGTTGCTGTTTCTATGTATGAAAAAGATTCAGAAATAGTCGGTTGTTCTATAGATGTACCATTACCAGGAATAAAGAAAGATATTAGTTCTATTTCTATTGGGGGGTGGGTAGTTGGAAAAAAATCTCCCCCAGTTTCAGTAGAATTTATTTCTGGTGGTAAAGTAATCAGAGAAGTTCCTGCTAATTTACATCGTCCAGATGTAGGAGAAATTCATCCAGAATTTCCAGAAGCTAAATATTGTGGTTTCTGGGGAGAAATAGAAGTAATTGAATTTGCGCCAGAGATAAAAATTTCTTTAGAAGCTATTCTTAAAGATGGTTCTCATGTCCGAGTGGGAATGGTAAATTTGAAGTGCCCTAATTTGTTGTAAGCATTCAGCTATTAGCAGTCAGCTTTCAGCTTTCAGCTTTTTAATTAATGAAGTAAGCATTTACTTAACTTCTACTACTAGACTGACACAGCTAAAACTGTGCGTTAGATTTTTTCCTATAATTCTCGTTATGGCAAGATTTGAGGATTTTTTTCTAATTTACTATTTAAGGTGTGTCAGTCGAGTAGAAAAATTTGACTACCCATTCCCGCGCCGGAGTGCTTCAGAAAATGCAACGACTCTTGCTCTTGAGGCAATAAAAGAGAAATTTGACTACCCATCCCCGCGCCGGAGTGCTTCAGAAAATGCAACGACTC
>NZ_JAAHHT010000157.1:15913-16742 GCF_010672085.1 Okeania sp. SIO3I5 | reverse complement strand
AAATTTGACTACCCATTCCCGCGCCGGAGTGCTTCAGAAAATGCAACGACTCTTGCTCTTGAGGCAATAAAAGAGAAATTTGACTACCCATCCCCGCGCCGGAGTGCTTCAGAAAATGCAACGACTCTTGCTCTTGAGGCAATAAAAGAGAAATTTGACTACCCATCCCCGCGCCGGAGTGCTTCAGAAAATGCAACGACTATTGCTCTTGAGGTAATAAAAGAAAAATTTGACTACCCATCCCCGCGCCTGAGTGCTTCAGAAAATGCAACGACTATTGCTCTTGAGGTAATAAAAGAGAAAATTTGACTACCCATCCCCGCGCCGGAGTGCTTCAGAAAATGTACCGACTCTTGCTCTTGAGGTAATAAAAGAGAAATTTGACTACCCATTCCCGCGCCGGAGTGCTTCAGAAAATGCAACGACTCTTGCTCTTGAGGCAATAAAAGAGAAATTTGACTACCCATCCCCGCGCCGGAGTGCTTCAGAAAATGCAACGACTCTTGCTCTTGAGGCAATAAAAGAGAAATTTGACTACCCATCCCCGCGCCGGAGTGCTTCAGAAAATGCAACGACTATTGCTCTTGAGGTAATAAAAGAAAAATTTGACTACCCATCCCCGCGCCTGAGTGCTTCAGAAAATGCAACGACTATTGCTCTTGAGGTAATAAAAGAGAAAATTTGACTACCCATCCCCGCGCCGGAGTGCTTCAGAAAATGTACCGACTCTTGCTCTTGAGGTAATAAAAGAGAAATTTGACTACCCATTCCCGCGCCTGAGTGCTTCAGAAAATGCAACGACTATTGCTCTTGAGGTAATAAAAGAGAA